>PLNZ01000249.1 GCA_003142915.1 Ignavibacteriales bacterium
GGAAAGATTAAACCTCCGAGGTTAATTAAAATGATTAATATTTCCCTTCTTGCTGTGGATGAAGCGCAAGGAACGAGCAAGTCTGCTCGTCCTACATAGGGTTAAATATTAATTTTTTCTACTATCTTTCCTTTTCAATAAAAGAACTCTTTCCAGCGAAAATTCTTTTCCAGGCATCCGCTTTTTTCCCATCAAAACATGTTTCTTTATGTTGTGATGAAATAATTGCAAGTTCCGTTGAATCTTCATAAGCGGAAACATTTATAAAACCAAGTGCAGATGATTGAATTCTTAGGGTATACTTAGCTTTATTGAGTAATGACTGATCCGCATTATTAATAAAATTAGGGATTGAAAGATTTGAAATTGAAGCTATGTAGCTAAAAATTTTTGCGGAATCAACCCCCATACCGTTTATTTCCCAATGACCATTAGTCTTTACAAGCTGGTAAGAACTATCCGCCGGATAAGTAAAAGTAAGTTTACTCCAATTTTCATAATCATCTTTTATGACATTATCATCACGGAAATAATCAGCATTATGGTTAAAGGAAAAATCGAGGAAACCGTTTACTAAATAAACGTTATCATCACCCGATACACGGATATAAGTTGCCATACTTTTTGGCTGCTGATATGTAAACTTCCCTATTGTCATATCCAATGTATTTTTATTTCCCTCAAAAACCTTCACCCTGGTTCCCGAAGAATCGACTTTAAATTCATCCCACTTATCTGCACTCTGAGCCGCTATGCGCAATGGTTTAATAGAAGCAAGCTGAATTAATAATTCCTGAACTTTTGGGAATGGGACACCTACAGTTTTACTGCCTGCGGGATTTACTTTCCAGAGACTTCCTTCTTTAAATATTTTTACTTCTTTATGGTTAAACGATTTAGGGAAAATACTTATTGATGTAACACTTGCCGTATCAACGGAGACTATATTATACCGGAAAGATGATTCGCCATGCTTTGCATCATAAATTAAAAATATTGCAACTACTATCAACAGCACAAAGAAGGTAATGCCCAAAGTTTTAATGGAAAGTCTATTGACCATAGGTCTCATTCATCCATTTGTTTCTAAGTATTTTTCTACGCCGGTACCTTATGATTCCGTAGCCTATAATAAGAAAAACAGGGAATAAAAAGTTAAAGTACTTAATTAATGTTTTCGTACCATCTTCAAGATTTGGAGTAATCGGTCTCGCGTTTATTGCTTTAGTTCTTAAAGCAATTAATCCCGTCTCATCGGAAAGCCAGTCGACAGCATTTGCCATAAGATTTACATTATCCGGTTCAAGCTTTTGAGCGCTTTGCCCGGAACCATTTGTGGCAAAGTCGCCGCTTCCGAATATAACCATTTTCGAATAAGTATTATTGACTAATTTGCCGTCGACTGCTACCGCTATGGGTAAAGACATATAAGGAAAATCATTTTTCGTCCACTGCTTTGAGATATTGAAATAGACCGGGGGGTTTTCTATGCCTGTTTTATCAGACGTCTTTGCTATAGTAGTAATGTGAACCAAACTATTTCTTGCCGCATATTTTATGGGACTGGCAAAAGGCATTAGAACCTGTTCTATTCCTTTTGTTATAGGATGATCTGCAAAACTTGTTATTACCGGCAAGAAAGGAAATCTTACCGGCGTATTCAAAACAAATGTTCCCTGCTGCCGGCGCACCATTACACTCCCGCAATTCTCGTCAACAACAAAACCGTTTTCAACTTCAATACCTTTATTCTTCAACCAATCTTCGATGCCTGTGGAAACACTTGATCCGGTTGCATTTGTTAAGTTGCCTTTTACCCTGTCAAGCGCCGCTAAAATTCTGCCGCCCCCTGCAAGATAATTATCAAGCTGTTTTAACAAATCCTGCGAGATTGTATCTGAAGGTGAAATTATAATTATAGTTTTATAATTGGAAGGTATAGTGGTTGAATCCGTTAATTGAATTGTGTTAATCTCATAAAGAATTGATAACTGGTCAATTAATTGAGGAATATCCGAAAGCGCCGGTTCGCCGTTTCCCTGAAGAAAAGCAATTTGGGGTTTATTTTTCACGGATAATTTTTTTATTGCGGAAGACAAAGCATATTCCATTGCCGAACCGGGCTGAATAAACGGAAGTATTTCCGTTTTGTCTTCATACTGTAGTACCGCACCGAGATAAGCCCTCTGCTGTTTCATTTGATCGCGCTCGCGTACATTTATCATAACAGGCTGAATACCAGCCTGTTGGGCTTTATTTTCAGTTTCCTGATCTTTATTAGGGTCAATAAAATTATAAACAACCTTGCCATTTGATGCGCTGCCGTACTCTGTTAACATATCCTTAAAGTCTCTTCTTACCTGTGCAACATCAGGCGGCAGATTCTCAGAAAAATATGCCGTAACGGTAACCGGGGCATCCAATGATTTTAATATTTCCTTAGATGCTTTACTTAATGTATATTGATGACCTTCGGAAAAATCCAACCGGATAAAGAAACGGTTGGCAGCTATATTTAATAAAAGCATGATACCAAGTATCAGCAGAACAATTGTTATTAATTTTTGTTTTGTTAACATAATTTTTTAATCGACAATATTTCTTTTTGAGAGAGATAATTCAGCCAAGATTAAGCCGAATATGGAAACACTTAAGAAAAAGATTACATCTTTGGAATCAATTACCCCGCGGGAAATTGAATCGAAATGAGAAGAAAGACTTAAATAGCTAAATATTTCACCTATCTGCCCGGTAAAGTTAGATGACATGACATTAAATATTATAAGGAAGAAAACACCTATAAAAAGTGATAATAAGAATGCGACAATCTGGTTATTGGTAACACTACTTGTAAATAACCCGATGCTGATATAAGTCATACTCATTAAAATCAATCCAAGGTAGCCGCACCATACAGAGCCGTGATCTATGGGGCCTAAAGCCCAAACGCTTATATAATACGGCAATGTTAAAGCGAGCGCAATGCCTATTAACATCAGGCAGGCAAAAAATTTACCAAGAATAACCTGCCAGTCGGTAACAGCTTTTGTAAGAAGAAGTTCAATTGTACCGGTTTTATTTTCTTCAGCCAGCATACGCATTGTAAGCGCAGGAGTAAAGAAAAATAAAGTCCAATAAGCGACGGAGAAAAACGGCTGAAGTGTAGCCTGCCCCATTAAAAATATATCCGAGCCAAAAAGCCATGTGAAGAAACCGCTCAATCCCAGGAATGCAATGATAAGAACGTAAGCGGTTAAAGAATCAAAGAATGTTTTTAATTCACGGACTGCAATAATCCAAATTTTTTTCATAATAATTAATCTTTAGTTAATTCTCTAAAAATATCTTCAAGTTTTGTTTCAACCGGTTTCATTTCCGTAAGAACCCATTTTTTTTGCACGCAAAGGTTGAATACAGCCCTGCGTGAAGTTGCGCCCGGTTTGCATTGTAAAATGAATGTATCAGCGCTGCCGGGTAAAGGATCGACCATTTGAATAGTTTCAATTGCCTGCAATGTTGAAATTACTTCATCCATATTACCGGCATCGGCTATTTGTACCTGCAGAACTTCGTTACTGTGTGATTGTTTCCTAAGTGTACCGGGAGTTCCATCTGCAACAATTTTTCCATTATTAATAATTAGAATTCTATCACAGGTCGCTTCAACTTCCGGCAGGATGTGAGTGCTCAAAATTACCGTTTTCTCTTTGCCGATTTGCCGTATTAGTTTCCTAATTTCAGTAATTTGATTTGGGTCTAATCCGCTGGTTGGTTCATCAAGAATTAAAATTTCCGGGTCATGAATCAGCGCCTGAGCAAGTCCCACTCTTTGCCTGAATCCCTTAGAAAGCTCACCAATTTTTTTATGTTTTTCTTCATTTAATCCGCATGTATGAATCATGGCAGTTATTTTACCGTGCAGTTTATCTTTACCAATACCCTGCAGCTCTCCTGCAAAGGCAAGATATTCCATTACAGGCATATCATAATAGAGCGGATTATTTTCCGGCAAATAACCTATTTTCTTTTTAATTTCTTCATTATTTGACAGAATAGACCGACCATTTACCTTAACATCACCCGATGTCGGCACCATAAAGCAGGAAATAATTTTCATAGTTGTTGTTTTACCTGCGCCGTTCGGACCCAGAAATCCCAATATTTCCCCGGTATTTGCATGGAATGAAATATCATCAACCGCTTTTTGCATTCCATACTTCTTTGTTAAATTCTCTACTACAATATTCATACTTCTCTTTTTTTATGTAAAAGAATTATTCCATATAGATTGATTAAAATTTAAAAACAATACTTTCAGACGTAATATTTATGAATTTGTTCGCTATTAACAATTTTATAATATTATCAAGAAATGATTTTCTACGCTTTGTTCAGATTCGCTTTTAACTTATTCTTATTAATATCATAATGGCTGCCATACCATTTAACTTTTAAATCTCCCGTTAACCAAATTGCCTGCGGGGACTCATGTTCAATATTTAAATCGGCAGCTATTTTAAGACTTACTTCCTTTGCTTCAATAACATCCACCTTAGCGCATTTCAATTTATAATCTTCAGGCAGCTCCGACAGCCATGTATTCAGATAATCTTCAACCCTTGAACTGATCGGGCATACCGGGCTGAATTTAAATATTAACAACTCATCATGGGGTATAATATCCTTTTTAAGTTCTTCCCACTGCTCAATTGTATTTAATTTAATCACTACTGCCATTTATTTTTTTCTTTCAATACAGCAAATTTTTAGAAATTAAAGATAAATAAAATAATTTTTAATTAAGTATAAACGATGTATTTTAAAGACAATTTAAGATTTATCTGCTTTAAAAATCTTTTTAAAATATTCATTATTGCTAATTGAATTAATCCTTACCGTTTCTTCATCAACCATTCCCCTGCTTAGGAGCTGCTTAATAAAGTCTTCGCTTGAGATAACTTCACATCCGCATTTACGGGCAAATGCCTTTATCCCGTCATCTGACGTTACTACAATTAAATTTCTCCTATTTACTTCATTCTCAATTTGAAGTTTGATTTTTTCATCCGCAGTTCTTTTATCGCTGTAAATTATTTTAACTATCGAAGCTCTGATTGGAAGGTGTTCAAAACCATCATAATGAATAGTAATATTAATCTTCCTGCCCTGAAAGAAATTTTCAATCATAAAGATGAGCTTTTCACGCGGCAACTGCTTATCAGTATTTACAAGTTTGCTTAATGCCTTAACTTTATGAATTACGTTATTCCCGTCAATAATATAATGTTTCATTTATCAATCCCGGTATAAAAAAGTTTATTATTTATCATTATAGAATTCTCCTGTCTTGGTTACCTTAAGATCCTGCAATTGAGGAGCTTTTACTCTTATCTCAAAATAATAACCGGAGTAGGTACCTATAGGATTCCAGGTAAAATTCATCAGCCAACATTCAAGGTCGCGTGAAATTCTGATTTGCGGGGCTATAACTTGTTTTGCCAGAAAGTCATAACTGCCCGCTACAGAAAATTTCCATTGATGGGTAAGATTAAAATCCATGTTTGCACTAACATTAGATGATTGGGTTGATGAGCTCGGATTGATTTTGTCAAATGAATAATTATAGCTTAAAGTTAAACTCCAGGGCATTGTAAAATCAGGATCGCCCTGATCATAAATTCCTTTATTAATATTTGTCTGGCTCGGCGAAAACGCTTCACTTTGAATATTGCTTTTTGTTGAATCCTTTGCTGCCGATTTGAATTTATCAGCCGATAAACTTGTTGATACACCAAAAATGAAACTTGTTAATCTTAATAAGCCTTTACCCTCATCCACTAAAAATTTATTTATATTGGATCCTGCAGAATTCCAGTCATAAAGAGAAAAAGTTGAATTCCCTTGAAAATTTAACCAATCGCCCGCCTGAGTGTGATAGTTCAGACTTATATTGGAAAACTTAATGCTGTCCGCTGCAAAATTATAATAGAAATTAGCAGACAAGTTCAATAATTGAATTTTATTCTCCTTTGAGGTAGTATCGGATGGATCCACGGCGGTTTTCATGTCAAATTCATTGCCCATACTAAAAGAAAGATTTTGCTGTTCACCCTGGTTAAGATACGGATTACTAAGTACTTCATTTTGAAATTTATTATAAATTTCAGTCTGTCCTTGATAATCTTTATAAGAGCTATAATATCCCCAGCCTGCTTTAGAAAAATCAGGCGAAAAATTATAGCCGATAGAAGGAGTAACAATTTGCCTTATCGCACTTATCCCTAAAATATTAGGCTGGAACATACCATAAAATTTTGTAGAGGCTGTAACTCCAACCTGAAAAGCACGGACTTCACTAATTTTATGGACATCGCTTGTAATAACCGAGTCACCGGTACCATCAGAAGTGATTCCGGCTGAATACATATTAATTTGCTTATTATACCAGTCTTCAGCATAGTTTATATTCGGTTGTATAGTAAAATACCCCAGTTTAGGCGATGCGTTAATTGTTATTTCATGCTGTATCCCCCCTATAATGCTTAAGTCGCCATTTGTCTTTTCTCTTTCATTTTCAAATTCACCGTTATAGGTAACTCCGATATTCTCATACCATTTCAGATTGCTGGTTATACCATTTCTTCTAAAAGGATATTGCTGCGGAATACTGAACGACAAATCGGGCAGCATCTCATCTATGTCCCCGGTTACTAAGTCCTGGTGGCGGCTATAACTAAGCGACAAGCTATTGCCCGATTCATCCCATGTTTTAGTAAGTGTCGCATTTGAATAGACGTCATTGGATAATGCTTGATCCAAATCCATTGTTGTGTTCTGTACATAGCTTTTGCTTGAGAAAAAACTCAGCTGGGCAGAAAGTCTCATGGTAGGAGTAAAATTCTGTTGATGATTTATCGCTAATTCCCATTCCTTATCCGGTGATATAGTACCGTCGGGATTCTCATCGTATAACATTTTATAGCCGCCCCCTATACTTCCGCCAAAATCATATTTTTCATTATACCTGAAGAGGGTATTTAGTGCGTAGCTTCCTCTTGTATAATAATCACTGGTTAGATTCAAATCATAGTAATCATTTATAGCCCAAAAATAACCAAAATGGGAAAGATAATATCCTTTTGTAGCATCCTGCCCAAAAGCAGGAGGAATAATTCCCGATCTTCTTCCCGATTGAAGAGGAAAAACTCCAAACGGCAAAGGAATTGGGAAAGGTACGCCTCCGAAATACAGCCAGATCCATTGTGCATCTATCTCCTGCTTCTCAATTACCTTCATCTCAGATGCATAGAAATAATAATGGGGCGGAATTTCCGTACATGTTGTAAAAACCCCGTCTTTTACAAAATAAGTGTCCTTATCAACTTTTTTTATTTTGTCTCCTGAATACTTTGTCCCTTCACTTTTTGTGCTTGCTGAAGTAATATAGCCTCTGCCCGTATTAAAATTATATATCATGGTTTCGCCGTCATAAGATTCACTGCCCTGTGCTAAAACAGGAGTATTTTTAAATTTACCCGGAAGAGAATCATTCGGTACTCCATAAGCATTAACATCATGAGTAACAAAATCTATAAAAATATTGGCGCTTTTCAGATCGGCATCTTTATATTTCAATTCACTGTTTCCATATAAATCCATTTTCTTTTTATTCACATGAAAGAATAGCGAGTCCCTTGAACTGGAATAAATAACGGTATCAACGTCGAATGATTTATTCTTTTTTGTTGTATCCCGTAAGGCTAATGAATCTTTAGGCGTAATCTTAACCGAATCCTTATTGACTTGAGATTTTGTCGTATCCCATACGGCTAATGAATCTTTAGACGTAATTCTGACAGTACTCTTATTGACTGGAGATAACATTTCGGTGCTATGCGAACACGAAATATTTAAGATTGCAAAAACAACAATTATGAGAAAAAAAATTTTCATCAAAAAATAATTATCACCTTTCATTTACGATGTATAGCGTAAATAAAACAATTTTATTAGATAATATTTGCCGGACAAATTTTTTCTCAATATAAATAATAGTTAATTAAAGAAAATAAGTAAAATGATGAATAAAAAAGCCATAACTGAATGAAAGATTATTTTCTAACCAATCATACTAATTCTCATTATATTTACGACTTATAAAACACCAGGGCTGAAGCGCCTTTAATACCCGCTTCATTTTTTAATTTAGCGGGAATCACTTTAATCCTTTTGATCAACGGTTTCAAAACCCGTGATTTAATTGTTTCATTAACGGAATTAAAGAGCGGACGTCCAAATCCTGCAACTCCGCCGCCAATTATAAAAGTTGCTATATCCAGAACATTGGCTGTAGACGCAAGTCCTACACCAAGATATAACCCCAGGTTATTTATTACCGATGCAGCGTATTCATCACCGGCAAACTGAGCTTTCTGAATTATGATTGGCGTAAGCAAATTAAGATCACCGTTTATTAAATCTAAAATCTTGGAACTATTATGCTCTTTCAATTCATTTTGTACTCTTTTTACAAGATAATTATTTCCTACATAGCTTTCGACGCATCCAAAGGCTCCACAGTTGCATTGTGGTCCATTAAAATCTATTGAAATATGCCCTATCTCTCCCGCCGAACCAAATTCCCCTCTTAACAGCTTGCGATTAATAATTATTCCCCCGCCTACGCCGGTGCCCAAAGTTACCATCACAAATGAATCAATTTTCTTAGCGGCGCCAAAAATCATTTCACCAATAGCAGCAGCATTCGCATCATTTTCCAAAATAACATGTATGTTAAATTCTTTTTTGATTATCTTTTTAAGATTTACTTTTTCCCATCCCGGTAAATTCGGCGGATTTTCTACAGTACCTTTTTTTGTCGATACAATCCCTGGAGAACCGATTCCTATTCCCTGAATTTTTAACTTATTATGGGATAGAATTTCTTTAATTCCCTTCTTGATTTGCGAAATTACTTTATCCTGTCCTTTTTCAGCCAAAGTTGGAAGCGAGGCTTTTTTAATTATCCTGCCTTCACGCGATACAATACCGACCTTTATATTTGTTCCTCCAAGGTCAACCCCTATAGCATATTTTTGGGATTTTAGCATAAATAACCCTCTTTTTTGAATAACTTAACTCAAAGTTTCGTAATTAAAATATTTTTTAAAATCTTAGTAATGAATTTAACACTTAAGCAACTTTAATTGAAATTAAAAAGACTACCCTATGGAAATATAAAATATAAAGATAATTTGAAGTAATGAACTACCCCGCCGCAAGCGGACGGGGAATTCGACCCCGGAAAGACTAAACTCTGAGGTAGAAACCAAACCTCTGAGGTTGAAGCTAAACCTCTGAGGTTGAAACCAAACCTCTGAGGTTGAAACCAAACCTCTGAGGTTGAAACCAAACCTCCGAGGTGGAAGCCAAACCTCTGAGGTTGAAGCCAAACTTCGGAGGTTAATTAAATCTTTTTTTGAAGCGTAATGAACTGGCATAAAGGATTACAACTCCGAACAGCAGCAGCATTAAAGTTTCGGGAATTAACTCGGAGAATGCAGCTCCTTTCAAAACAACACCGCGGAGAATTGTAATATAATACCGTAATGGAATTATATAAGTTATATACTGAATAAATTTGGGCATATTTTCAATAGGAAATGCAAACCCGGAGAGATAGATCATGGGCATCAAAATTGCGAATTGCGCAACCATCATCGCCTGCTGCTGGGTTTTTGAAATAGTCGATATAAATAAGCCTATTCCAAGAGTGGAAAGAACAAAAAGGAAAGATGCAAATACGAGAAAAATAAAACTTCCTCTTACCGGTATTCCAAACCAAAAGACCATCACACTTAATACTATAAGTACATCAACAAAGCCCAATATTATGAAGGGGATAATTTTCCCGATGATTAATTGATAAGGCTTTATAGGTGTAACAATTAATTGTTCCAGGGTGCCGATCTCACGTTCTTTAACAATTGCCATAGACATGAGGATCGTTGTAATAACCATGAGAATTAACCCCATTATACTAGGCACCATGTATACCCTTGTGGTAAGATCGGGATTATACCAAACACGGGCTTCAGCAGTTAAAGTTCCCGAAGGAGGATTCTTTAACCCGTTTTTGTCCATTGATTGAAGCATGATCTTTGATGAATAATTTGAAACGATCCCCTGCACATACCCGATTACAATTGATGTTTTATTGCCGTCCGATCCGTCAAATATTGTTTGGATAGGAGCTGTCTGCCTTCTTTGTATATTCTTTTCAAAATCTTTAGGTATAACAAGAGTCCAGAGCACTTTACCGCTATTGATATCATCCGTTATCTGTTTATAATTATCTACATTATCGTCAATTTTAAAATAGCCTGAGCGTTGGAA
>PLNZ01000004.1 GCA_003142915.1 Ignavibacteriales bacterium
TCATATTTTTCTTATTATTAATTGTTTTTTCAACTTCGTTTATATCGGCACAAAGCAGCAAATCAGTTGCCGCCTACGACGTCGTATGGAATTCTTTGGGAAAGGACGAAAATAGTTCCATGCCGTTGGGTAACGGCGACGTCGCGCTGAACGTCTGGACGGAACAGAACGGTGACATTGTGTTGCTAATCGCGAAATCCGATGCCTGGAGTGAAAATGGACAGTTGCTCAAGCTTGGCCGAGTGCGCGTCAGCCTGGAACCCAATCCGTTCAAAAATTCAGCCTCATTTACTCAAACGTTGAGATTGGAAAGCGGTGATGTTGAACTCCGCACTGGAAACAATTTCGTCCGCATCTGGGTGGACGCAAATCATCCGGTGGTTCACCTGCAAGCTCAAACCGAAACTCCTGTCGAGTTGAAAGCTACTTCTGAAGTCTGGCGAACAAAGGAATATCATCTGGATCGGCAAGCTATTGAGCAGACTCAATTGGCATTTTTTGAATGGGGAACCAATCCGAATGGCCTTACATTTGACCCTGATACAATTCTGCCTGCAAGAGACAATCGAATATCATGTTGTCACTTTAATACGCGAAGTATTTACCCGCTGGTTTTTGAAAAAGAACACCTGGAATCATTGCTGCCTAAGTATCCTGATCTACTTTTGCATCGATGTTTCGGGATTACTATGAAAGGAAAGGATCTGGTAAGTAGCGGTGATCAGACGCTAAAATCGTCGAAAGCTTCACTCTCACAACAGCTTGATATTTACGCGCTCACCGGGCAAACGGAATCGCCCGAAGCCTGGCGTGTTAAACTCGATAAGATAATTAAGAAGATTGATGCGGTCAAAACAAGCAAAGCCTGGAAGGCACACGATCAATGGTGGACAGAATTTTGGGATCGGAGCTGGATTTACGTGACAGGCACTCCGGAGGCGGAAAATGTTTCCCAAAGCTACATTATGCAGCGCTACATGACTGCCTGCGCAGGCCGCGGCGCTCAACCGATTAAATTTAACGGATCCCTCTTCACAGTTGGGCATGACCTGCCGGCGGGTACAAGTTCGACCGAAGCAAACCATGACCCCGATTATCGAATATGGGGCGCGTGTTTTTGGAATCAAAACATCCGCCATATTTACTGGCCGTTGATTGCTTCCGGCGACAACGATTTGATTAAACCCTGGTTCAATATGTATGTGAAAGCTTTACCTCTTGCCAAAGACTGCTCACGCGCATATTTCCATCACGACGGCGCTGCTATCAATGAAACCATCTATTTCTGGGGACTGCCCAATCTGAACGATTTCGGTTGGAACAATCCCGGTAACGAATTAGTAAGTCCATGGATGCGCTACCACATTCAAGGCGAGCTTGATGTTATAGCTCAGATGCTTGATTATTATAACGATACGCAGGATGCCGACTTTGCCCGGAACTCCTTGCTGCCAATGGCGGATGCTGTCATAACCTATTATGACCAGCATTATGGTCGTGATGCAAATGGAAAGATTCTGATAAAACCGGCGCAATCGATTGAGACTTATCAGCTAACAGCCGTGAATCCGACGCCGGACATTGCCGGCTTGAGGTGCGCCCTTCCCCAATTACTGGCATTGCCAAAGAAGTTAACCAGCACGAAAGAACGAAGTTTTTGGACGAAAGTTATGAATGAATTACCGGCAATTCCAATGGGTACTACTAAAGACGGGAAACTGCCGCCGCATGGGATTGGAGATCCAGGTGGGGTTAGAGTTATTTTGCCGGCGCTGCATTACGACACAACTAAAAATGCGGAGAATCCAGAGCTTTATACGGTTTTCCCTTACCGGCTTTACGGTATTGGTAAACCCGATTTGCAACTGGCAAGAAACACATTTAACGCGCGGCTTTTCTCCCTCCCCATATGTTGGGCTCAAGATAAAATGGAAGCGGCGCTGCTGGGATTGACAGATGAAGCTAAGAGTTCAGTCAGTCAGGCATTTATTTCTTACGGCAACCAACGCTTCCCGTGGTTCTGGTGGAAGAACGGCGGCGATTGGATACCGGATATGGACGCCGGTGGGTCTGCAAGCACCACACTTCAACTGATGCTGATGCAATATGATGGTAAACGCATCCAACTATTACCGGCTTGGCCTAAAGACTGGAACGTCGATTTCAAATTGCATGCGCCTTATAAAACTATTGTCGAAGGGCATGTTAAAGACGGCAAAATAACAGAATTGAAAGTTACACCCAAAGAACGTACAAAGGATGTAATAATTGTGAATCAATAATAATATGTAAGAACTATGAAAGCGCCGGTTGTCGCAGGAGTATAAATAATCTTATGTAATTGATTAATAAAGGACTTGAGGTGAATGCTGTTGAGCATAGCGAAACAGCATTCACCTCTAATAAAAAATCCTTATTTTTTTAATCAAAATCCAATGTACAGCATCCTTTTTAAACAATCATTATGTATATATGGGCTTAATAATTCTTCAATATTTTATTTTTAATTATTTATTTGTTTCTTCTGTATTACATTTGTTACTTGAACAAAACATGAAAAATTTATAACTATTATGAAACAAATAAAATTTTCATTAAAACGTTTTCTTATTATAATTTAATTCAAATTGAAGTAATAAAGGAACAGTAAACATGTATAATAAAAATCACTTTAAACAAATCTTCTTTTCCTTTTTATTAATTGTTCTTTCAACTTCGGTTATACCAGCACAAAGCAGCAAATCAATTGCCGCATACAACGTAGTTTGGAATTCTTTGGGAAAGGACGAAAATAGTTCTATGCCGTTGGGCAACGGTGACGTGGCGCTGAACTTTTGGACAGAACAGAACGGTGACATTGTGCTGCTAATCGCGAAATCCGATGCCTGGAGTGAAAATGGAGAGTTGCTCAAGATTGGCCGAGTGCGCGTCAGCCTGGAACCCAATCCGTTCAAAAATTCAGCCTCATTTACTCAAACGTTGAGATTGGAAAGCGGTGATGTTAAACTCCGCACTGGCAACAATTTCGTCCACATCTGGGTGGATGCAAATAATCCTGCGATTCACTTGCAAGTTCAAACTGAAGCTCCCGTACAGGTGAAAGCCACATCTGAAGTCTGGAGGACAAAGGAATATAGTTTCGATACTCGAGCTATTGATCGAACCGGATTGGGATTCTTTGAATGGGGAGGTTACCCTGATAGTTTAACATTTTATCCAGATACCATTTTCCAGTTAAAAGACAACCGAGTGTCCTCGTGCCACTTTAATACGCATAGCATTTACCCGATGGTTTTTGAAATAGAACACTTGAAATCATTAGTACTAAAATATCCGGATCCGTTTATACATCGCTGTTTCGGTCTCACTATGAAAGGGGACAATCTGGTAAGCAGCGATAATCAGACTTTAAAATCGTTAAAGGCTTCAAAATCACAACAGCTTGATATTTATACGCTCACTGAGCAAACGAAATCGCCCGGTTCCTGGAGTGTTGATCTTGATAAGAAAATTAAGAAGATTGATGCGATTAAAATAAGTAAAGCCTGGACGGCGCATGAGAATTGGTGGAAAGAATTTTGGAATCGTAGTTGGATTAAAGTGACAGGCACACCGGATTCAGAAAAGGTTACCCAAGGATACTCTATGCAGCGCTTCATGACTGCCTGCGCCGGTCGTGGCGCGCAGCCGATCAAATTTAACGAGTCTCTATTCTCGGTAGGGCATGATCTGCCGCCGGGGACGATTCCGACCAGGGCTGACCATGATCCCGATTACCGAGATTGGGGGGCATGTTTTTGGAATCAAGACACCCGCCTTATTTACTACCCTTTGATCGCTGCAGGTGACTATGACTTGCTTGAGCCTTGGTTTGATATGTATTTGGAAGCGCTGCCGTTGGAGAAGGCCCGGACAGGGGTTTACTACCACCACGGCGGGGCGTATTTTCCCGAAACAATGTATTTCTGGGGCTTACCCAACCTTCATGATTTCGGTTTCAGCAATCCCACTTTAGAATTGCAGACCCCATGGGTGCGCTACCATATTCAGGGCACACTCGAAATCATCACGCAAATGCTCGATGTCTACGACAACACCCAGGACTCACGTTATGCCAAGGAACTTGTTCCTTTTGCTGACGCCATTATCACCTTCTATGCGAACCATTGGCCGAACGATTCCAAGGGCAAAATTCATATGGCGCCGGTTCAATCGTTGGAAACGTATGAAGTGGATGCAGTCAATCCCACACCTGATATTGCCGGACTAAAAAGTGTCATTCCGCGACTGTTAGCTTTGCCTGAAAAATTCACATCGTCAGAGCAGCGAAATTTTTGGGCTAAGACGCTCAATGATTTGCCGCCGATTCCAATGGGCAAAACCGCGAGCGGTAAGCTGCCTCCAGATGGCGTCGGTGATGCCGATGGCCGACCCACCATTCTGCCCGCGGAAAAATACGGCGCTACCCACAACAGTGAAAATCCTGAACTCTATGTGGTCTATCCCTATCGCCTCTATAGTGTGGGCAAACCTGATCTCCAACTGGCACGGGACACTTACAATGCCCGGCGGTTTCCAATGGATAGAGCTTGGGGGCAGGATGGCACGCAGGCCGCGGTTCTGGGCCTGACGAATGAGGCTCAGAGGGTTGTTGTGAGTGAGTTTACCGCTTACGGGAACCAGCGGTTTCGTTGGTTTTGGGACCCTGAGTGTGGCGGCTCGGGCATGATCACGCTTCAACTGATGCTGATGCAATGCGATGGTAAACGCATCCAACTATTACCTGCCTGGCCTAAAGACTGGAACGTCGATTTTAAATTGCACGCGCCATATAAGACTATTGTTGAAGGGCATGTTGAAGACGGCAAAATAACAAAATTGAAAGTTACACCCAAAGCACGTGCAAAGGATGTAATAATTGCGGATCAAAAATAATATGTAAGAATTATGAAAGCATGTGTTGCCGCCGATTTTATGGTTTTCAAAATCAGTTGTATGACATCCTTTTTAAACAAGCATTATCTGAATATTAATCTTTCAATAATGTTTTATTTATTATTTTATTTCTGTCTTACATTTGTTATTTGATTAAGCCATTAAAATATTATAACTATACTGAAACCGCCAGAATTTTCATTACGGCGTTTTCTTATTATAATTTACTTTAAATTGAAGTAATAAAGGAACAACAAACATGTATAATGAAAACTACTTTAAACAAATCATATTTTTCTTATTATTAATTATTCTTTCAACTTCGTTTATATCGGCACAAAGCAGTAAATCAATTGCCGCCTACGACGTCGTGTGGAATTCTTTGGGAAAGAACGAAAATAGTTCGATGCCGTTGGGTAACGGTGTCGTCGCGCTGAACGTCTGGACGGAGCAGAACGGTGACATTTTGTTGCTAATCGCGAAATCCGATGCCTGGAGCGAAAATGGACAACTGCTCAAGCTTGGCAGGGTACGCATTAGTCTCGAACCTAATCCGTTCAAAAATTCGATCTCATTCACTCAAACTTTGAGATTGGAAAACGGTGATGTGGAACTCCGCACGGGCAACAATTTCGTCCGCATCTGGGTGGACGCAAATAATCCAGTGATTCACCTGCAAGCTCAAACCGAAGCACCCATCGAGTTGAAAGCAAAATCTGAAAACTGGCGGACAAAGGAATATCATCTGGATCGGCAGGCCATTGAGCAATCGGGATTTTTTGAATGGGGAACCAATCCGGATGGCCTGACATTTGAACCGGATACCGTTCTACCTCCAAAAAACAACCGTGTATCTTGGTGCCACTTCAATACGCGAAGTATTTACCCGCTGGTTTTTGAAAAAGAACACTTGAAATCATTGCTGCCTAAATATCCGGATCCGCTTCTGCATCTCTGCTTCGGCCTCACCATGAAAGGAGAGCATCTGGTAAGCAGCGATGATCAGACCTTAAAATCGTCAAAATCTTCAAGCTCACAACAGCTCGATATTTATGCGCTCACCGAACAAACGGAATCGGCCGGCTCCTGGCGTGCCGGACTCGACAAAATGATTACGAAACTTGATGCCATTAAAATAAGCGCAGCCTTGAAAGCACATGAGCAATGGTGGACACAATTTTGGAATCGTAGCTGGATTTATGTGACCAACCCTGGGACGGCGGAATTTATCTCCAAAAGCTATGCTATGCAACGCTACATGTCTGCCTGCGCCGGCCGAGGTGCTCAACCGATCAAATTTAACGGATCGCTCTTCACGGTGGGACATGACCTGCCGGTGGGTATGGGTTCAACCGAAGCTGACCATGATCTCGATTACCGAAAATGGGGTGCGTGTTATTGGAATCAAAATACCCGCCATATTTACTGGCCGTTGATTACTTCAGGTGACTACGATTTGATTAAGCCCTGGTTCAATATGTATGTGAAGGCGTTGCCGCTGGTCAAAGACCGCACCCTCGAATATTACCATCACGACGGCGCTGAATTTAATGAAACCATCTATTTCTGGGGACTGCCCAATCTGAACGATTTCGGTTGGGACAATCCCGGTAACGAATTGGAAAGTCCATGGATGCGCTATCACATTCAAGGCGGACTGGAAGTTTTAGCTCAGATGCTGGACTATTATAACAATACGCAGAATGCCGACTTTGCCAGGACTTCCCTGCTGCCCATGGCGGATGCCGTCATAACCTTCTATGACCAGCATTATGGTCGTGATGCTAATGGCAAGATTCTGATGAAACCTGCGCAGTCTATTGAGACTTATCAACTAACAGTCGTGAATCCGACTCCGGACATTGCCGGCTTGAAGTGCGTCCTTCCCCAATTACTGGCACTGCCGATAAAGTTAACCAGCAAGGAAGAACGCAATATTTGGACGAAAGTTCTGAATGATTTACCAGCAATTCCAATGGGTACTACTGCAGACGGTAAACTGCCGGCGGAAGGGGTAGGAGACCCCGGCGGGGATAGCGTTATTTTACCCGCGCAGCATTACAATAAAACTAAAAACACTGAGAATCCAGAGCTTTACACAGTCTTTCCCTACCGGCTTTATGGTACCGGTAAACCTGATTTACAAATGGCAAGAAACACCTTTAACGCACGACTTTTCCCCTTCAGTAAATGTTGGGGACAAGATGGAATGGAGGCGGCACTTCTTGGATTGACTGATGAAGCTAAAAGTTCAGTCATTCAAGCATTTTTAGGCTCTTTCGGCAACCAACGCTTTTCGTGGTTCTGGTCTGGGAACAACGATTGGATACCGGATATGGACAACGGAGGGGGCGGAATGACGACACTTCAAATGATGCTGATGCAATGCGATGGTAAACGCATCCAACTATTACCGGCTTGGCCAAAAGAATGGACTGTCGATTTTAAATTGCACGCGCCTTATAACACTATTGTCGAAGGGCATGTTAAAGACGGCAAAATAACAGAATTGAAAGTTACACCCAAAGAACGTACGAAGGATGTAATAATTGTGAATCAAAAATAATATGTTAGAAATATGATAGCGCCGGTTGTCGCCGATAATATGTTTTTCAAAATTCATTGTGCGACAACCTTTTTTAAACAAGTTCTGAAATTAAATTTGTGAGATGAGTATGAAAAGAACTGCAATTTGTTTTTTACTTGTGTTGTTAATCGGTAATGTTTATGCACAGCACAATGTTTTTACTTCTGTATCTGCTTCTGTAAATGCTAATGAAGCTCCATTAGCATTAGATAACAATTCGGGTACGAGCTGGCCTTTGTATTCTAAAGATTTAAAATCAGACCAATTCCTTATCCTAACATTGCAAACGCCGGGTAATATTGAAGCTTTGCAGTTGGAAGCCGAAGGCATTTCTAAACAATCTCTGCAAAAGTTATTGGATGTTTTTGTAACCTATGATCCGATGAATCCGGGCACTCCTGTAGCTTATAAGGTTTCAGAAAATGAAAAATTTACACTGACCTTTTCGCCAAAATACGGGGCTTATATTAAATTGGTATTTAAGGGAGGAGTCGTTGATAAGGATGTAAGTATTAAAGAAATAGGAGTTACTTATGAGAGGAATTCTACCCGGACTAAAGAAGAGAATAAAAGTAAACAACCCTGGCTCGATCCCAAAATGCCGTTGGAAGAACGCGTGGAAAGTTTATTAGCTGCGATGTCGCCTGTAGATAAAATGGAACTGCTTCGGGAGGGATGGGGAATCCCGGGTATTCCCCGTTTAGGTATTCCTTACATTAATAAAGTTGAAGCTATTCATGGATTTTCTTATGGAAGCGGTGCAACTAATTTTCCTCAATCTATTGCACTTGGAGCCACATGGGATAAAAAGCTGGCTGAAGAGGAAGCGATGGTCATTGGAGATGAAACAGTAAGCGCTAATACCAAACAATGTTGGTCGCCTGTATTGGATGTTGCGCGTGACCCAAGATGGGGAAGGTGTGAAGAGACCTACGGCGAAGATCCGGTTTTGGTATCGTTTATTGGCGGGGCTTGGATAAAAGGTTATCAATCCAAAGGACTTTTTACAACGCCAAAGCATTTTGCTGTTCATGGAGCTCCCCTTGGAGGTAGAGATTCCCACGATATAGGTTTATCCGAGCGTGAAATACGGGAAATACACCTTGTCCCTTTTAGATACGTGATAGAGAATTATCATTGTCAGTCGATTATGTGTGCATATTCTGATTATCTGGGAGTCCCCGTTGCAAAAAACAAAGAATTGTTGCAGGGCATACTACGTGAAGAGTATGGTTTCGATGGGTTTATTGTAAGCGATTGCGGGGCTTTAGAAAATCTTACCAGTCAAAAACATTATACTGCAACCGACTTAGTTGAAGCGGCTAATGAGGGGCTGGCTGCCGGAGTGGCAACAAATTGTGGGAATACATATAATAATCCTGTTGTTCTTGAAGCTGTTAAGAATGGAGGAATTAATATGGAAAATCTGGATAACGTTTGCGGAATTATGCTGCGGACAATATTCAGAAACGGACTTTTTGAAAACAATCCCTCCAAACCGTTGGATTGGAATAAAGTTTACCCCGGATGGAATAGCCCTGAACATAAAGAATTGGCCCGACAGGTATCGCGTGAGTCCATTGTTTTGTTAAAGAATGAAGATAATTTATTGCCCTTATCTAAGTCTGTAAATACAATTGCGGTAATAGGTCCAGGATCTGACGATTTACAACCTGGTGATTATACCCCTAAAATTCAACCGGGTCAACTGGTTTCGGTATTATCAGGTATTAATGGGACTATTAGTAAAGAAACGAAAGTTGTATATGAAAAGGGGTGCGAATTTACGGGGTCTGAAAATTTCAATAAAGACAAAGCAATAAATGCAGCTCTGAATTCAGATGTTACAATTATGGTATTGGGTGATTGTTCTACAAGTGAAGCTAGTCAGGGTGTTAGGAAAACTTCAGGGGAAGCTAATGATTATGCTACTTTGATACTTCCCGGGAATCAGGAAGAGCTGCTGGAAGCTGTCTGCGCCACAGGTAAACCTGTAATATTGATACTCCAGGCAGGTCGCCCTNNCGCCCTTACAATTTGACTTACGCCTCCGAGCATTGCAAAGCCATTCTGGTAAACTGGCTGCCGGGTGAAGAAGGAGGTCCCGCAACAGCCGACGTCCTTTTTGGCGATTATAATCCTGCCGGACGTTTGCCGATGACATTTCCCCGGAATGTCGGACAGTTACCTCTATATTACAATTTCAAAACATCCGGAAGAGAATACAATTATGTAGATATGCCATTTTATCCACTTTATCCCTTTGGATATGGATTAAGTTATACTACCTTCACATATTCCGATTTAAAAACTTCCATTGGTGATGATGGGGTTGTAAGTGTAAGTGCCAAAGTAACAAACTCAGGTAAAAATACCGGGGATGAGGTAGCTCAGCTTTATATCACGGACATGTACGCAAGTGTAAAAACTCCCGTGATGCAATTAAAAGATTTTACCCGCATCACGCTCAAACCAGGTGAATCAAAAGATGTTTCATTTACACTTTCTCCTTACCAACTTTCACTACTCAATGATAAAATGGATCGGGTTGTTGAACCGGGTGAATTCAAAATAATGATAGGTGGAAAAAGTCCCTCTTATGTTGCTGCCGATGAAATTAAAAATAGTGTCGGCTTTAAGGCTCCTAATGAAGGAGTGAATGGTGAAATAAACTATAACGTGTCATTCAATGCTGATTTTGTTTTAACGTACGAAGGAATAAATGAAAACCTTATCACCGGAAAGAAAACCGTTGCCGTTAAAATTAAAAATGCCGGTAACTTAACTGATGCAGGCAAGGTCGCAATGTTTGTTGATGGCGTTTGTTTGGATGAGGTACATCATTATGAACTTGAACCTGGTAAAGAAAAGATTATCTATTTCAGTTTGAAAAACAATGATAGTATTCAATCTATCACTTTTTCTACAAAATATAAAAGTCTGACTAAAACTTTTGATAAGTAATAGTCATAATAAATTTTAAAGAGTGAGAAAATGAGAAGAATATTCTATTTGTTCCTAACCCTGTTTTTACTTTTAAACGGTTCAGTGTTTAGTAATAATCATTGTACTACGATTCAGGATCGACCAATAAAAGCGGTCTTTGTAGGTGCCAGTATTACTTATGGTTATGGTGTTACAAATCGTGAGAAAGAGGCTTATCCGGCACAATTACGGAAACTTTTAGGAAAAAATTACCATGTTGATAACTTTGGAGTAAGTGGCTGCACGATGCTTCGTAAAGGGAATTTGCCATATTGGAACACGAATGAATTTCAATTGGCTCTTAAGGATCAGCCTGATATAGTTTTTATTGATCTTGGCGGAAATGACAGCAAGCTGATTAACCGTGAGCATATGGATGATTTTGAGCACGATTGTCATGATATGGTTCAATTATTCATGCAGCTGCCTACCCATCCGAGAGTTATTTTATTGTTGCCTGTAGTGTCGTTTGTTGATGATACAACAGGAATCTGGGATCCTGAAATTGTAAGGTCTATTATTCCTCATATTCAGAATGTAGCTTATCAAGACAGTGTTGAATTAATTGATGTACATCCTTTGTTAATTAATAAGCCTGATCTGTTACCGGATAAAATCCATCCGAATACACAAGGTTCTGCAATTATTGCGCAAAATCTTTACGGGTATCTGACACAGCAAAGGGACATAGACTTTAATATTTTTAATAATCTGCATCAGGCAATTACAATTAGTTCATTCTATGGTTACCGATGTGCTGATTTTCCCTTCGATGGAAGATCCTGCAAAGTTGTTCAGCCTAAGATTTCGGCAAAAGGTCATCCCTGGATCTGGCGTGCCCGTTTTTGGGGGAATGAATCGCAGACTGATATAGCATTGCTTCAAAGAGGGTTTCATGTGGTGTACTGCGATGTTGCAGAATTATTTGGTAATGATGAGGCAATATCTCACTGGAACCATTTTTATAATATTCTTCATGCGGCAGGTCTTTCTGATAAAGCTGCTATGGAAGGTATGAGCAGGGGAGCGGTATATGTTTATAACTGGGCTGCGGTTAATCCTGATAAAGTGGCCTGTACTTACGTAGACAATCCACTTCTGGATATGAAAAGCTGGCCCTGCGGTTTGGGAAAGCTGCCTCCTGGGAAGTCTGAATTTGAGGATTTTAAAGCCGATTATCATGTTACAAATCAGGAACAATTGGTTAACTTCAAAGGAAGTCCTATTGATAAGGTAGATCAAATAGTGAAAGGTAAATATCCTATGTTAATTTTGTGTGCCGATGCCGATGAAGCAGCTTTGCCTGATGAGAATACACTT
The DNA here is from genome assembly GCA_003142915.1 of Ignavibacteriales bacterium. Taxonomy (GTDB): domain Bacteria; phylum Bacteroidota; class Ignavibacteria; order Ignavibacteriales; family Ignavibacteriaceae; genus FEN-1297. The sequence goes on from PLNZ01000004.1 coordinate 11,828, forward strand.
CCTTTTGAAAAAAAGGTAAGAGCATTGAATGGAAATATTATGGTGATACACAAACCTGGTTTTAAACATCATCCTCATAGTTTTCCAAATCCTACTCCAATAGTCGATTTCATCCTGAAGGCAACAGGGTATTATATCCCGGTGGATAATAATCATTAAACCTTAGGTATTAAAAAAATGCGCAAACATGTAACCCGATCGTTTGATACTTTAAACCGCAACATTATATTGTTGTTATTGTTTCTTTTCCCGCTGTTATTATTTGCACAACAAAGTGATAACACAGCGGTCTATTATAATCCGGTTATCCCCGGCGATTTTCCTGATCCAACTATTATCAGAGTGGGGAATACCTATTATGCTGCAGCTACTTCTAATGATTTTGCCCCATGCTACCCTTTCTATGAATCAAAAGACCTGGTTAATTGGAAGCAAATAGGATCTATTTTTATTCGTCCTCCGAAGTGGGCTGCTAAAGGTTTTTGGGCTCCCGAACTTTCTTACAATAATGGAACCTATTTTGTGTATTACGCTGCCAAACGAAAAGGAGACCTGGTTTCATGCATTGGCGTAGCTACAACAAGGGATCCCCACAAGGGATTTACCGACCATGGCATTATCATTGACTGGGGAAAAGAAGCGATTGATCCTTTTGTTTTTAAAGATGATGATGGGAAACTTTATATTACATGGAAAGCTTATGGATTAAATCAAGATCGTCCCACTGAGATACTTGCATCGGAACTTAGCCCCGATGGATTATCGTTGGTGGGCAAACATTTTAGCCTTACCCGGTATGATGAAGGATGGAAAGGGGAAGGTGCTGAAGGTGAACTTGTTATTAAGCATGGAAAATATTATTACCACTTGTATTCAATCGGGGGCTGTTGTGACGAGCATTGTACATATGAAGTATTGGTAGCCCGTTCCACTTCTATTAAAGGTGATTGGGAACAGAATCTTACTCCACTTTTGCATGGAGGAGATCGGTGGAGATGTCCGGGTCATGGAACCGTAGTGGAAACTCAGGATCATCGATTTTATTTCCTTCATCATGCTTATCATAATACGGATTTTCAGTTTATTGGTCGGCAGGGTATGCTGGATGAATTGATTTGGGATGAAAAAACCGGATGGCCGCAATTCAAGAATGGTGATACTTGTTCTGTCTATGCTTCGATGCCTTTTAAAAATACAGTACAAGTCCGGGATTCTGTTTATACCGATGATTTTTCCACGAATAAAAACCTGAAGTTTTGGCAGTGGGATCTGGATAGAGCTGAGCCCAAAATTTATATCAGCAACAAGAAACTAACTCTTACTTCAAGTCAGACGGGAATTGTTTTTGCGGGTTTAAGTCCCAAAACAGGAGACTATACTTTTGTTGCGGGAATAGCCAAACGTTCGGATTCTCAAAGTGGAATTTGTGTATACGGCAATAGCAAAAACTTATTGGCTTATATGGTAGATAAATCTCAGCTTACCCTTTTTCAAGATAGAAATGGGGAAAGACAAATTCTGGCTCAAACAAATATTCCCGGAAACAACCCGGTTTCACTGAAGCTGGAAGCCGTAAATGGTCAACTTTTTCGATTTTTCTGGTCATTCGACCAAGTCAACTGGACGCCGATTAAAACTTCTGATAAAAATTACGACGGAGCATTTTTACCTCCATGGGGAGGAGCTATGCGGGTTGGATTAGTGCTTGATAATCATCTTAATGATAAAGCTGAGTATACATATGTGAAGCTGAGCAACAATTTCAATAAGTAAGTAATTAGTTTAATAACATAGATAGAGCAAATAAATGAAACGGTATCCATCTAAAATATTCGGAATCCTGAGATCGTCAATTTTTATAGGTGTATTATTCTTAAGTTTTTTGGTACCGAAAAAGGTATGCGCTCAAGGTGTTAAATTCATGCGTGATATTTCTCCGGCTGAAGGCATCGTTTTTCCACAGGAAAACCCTTATAGAGAAGAAATCTGCTTAAACGGGAAATGGGATTTTCAACCCGTTAGTATTCCTGAAGGTTGGACTCCCAATACGGGAGTGGCTCCCCTTCTTTCTCCTCCTGTAAACGACAAGTGGGAAACAACACCGATTAAAATCCCTTCGCCGTGGAATGTTAATGAATGGGGTGCTGGGAGTAAAGTAGGGGAGGGCACGGATAAACCCTATGCACCATCATCAGTTTATTATCCAAGTTATCCGTCAAATTGGGGTAGCGTTAAAATGGGATGGCTTAGGCGTTCTTTTACTGTACCGTCATCATGGTCTGGGAAAAAAATAGTATTGCATTTTGAAGCTGTTATTGGGGATTTTGTGGTTTTGGTAAATGGGGAAAAGACAAAAGAATATTTTGACGGATATATGCCCATAGATATTGACGTAACAGATTACGTGAAAGTGGGCGGAACAAATGAGTTGCTGGTAGGAATACGTCACCGTCGCTTATTTGACAAAACAAGTTCCCGGTACAAATATTTTCATTCTACTTACCCTCCGGGTTCCAATACAGATAATCTGGTTGGAATATGGCAGGATGTATATCTTCTGGGACTTCCGCAGGTGAGGATAACCAATATTTTCGTAAAACCTTGGGTAGATAAAGATACATTGGAACTTGATATTAAACTTGTAAACCAATCTTCAGAGACACAAAAAATAATGGTGTCAGGTGTCGTAAAGAACTGGATCAACCTGGAAACACCAGATGTGTTGAACGCTCCTGAAATTAAATGGAAATTGGGCAATGATGTTGGACTAATCTTACAGTCGAATGAGGTAGTACTTAAAACCGGAGAGACAAAGGAACTAATCATAAAGGCTAAAGTACAGGGGAAATTAAAACTATGGGCCCCCTCGGATCCTAACTTATATACTGCTCTTTTACAAGTAAAAAGTAAAAAGAATGTTTATGATTGTAAAAGTGAGCGGTTTGGTTGGCGACAATTTACTATCAAAGGTGAAAATTTTATCCTTAATGGAAAAAAGATACAGTGTTTTGCGGATATTCAACATCCTTTTGGGGCATACATTTGTTCCAGGAGATTTGCATGGGCATGGTTTAAGATGATAAAGGATTTTGGTGGAAACGCCGTTAGACTACATGCACAACCATGGCCCGAATTTTATTATCAACTTGCTGATGAAATGGGAATTATGGTTCTTGATGAAAGTGCACTTTTCGGAAGTTCGCTCTCGTTAAACTGCGAAGAGGATATTACCTGGGAGCGGACGGCTAAACATATTGATGCACTTGTTCTGAGAGATCGAAACCATCCCTCTGTGATAGGCTGGAGTATTGGGAATGAATTATTTGCAGTTGCTATGTATAACAAGCCCTCTGAAGATGTCGCAGAGAATTGGGATAAAAGAATTATTGAACTTGCAAAGCGCCCTTCTATGCTGGATCCAACCCGTCCTTTCGTTACGGACGATGGTGATGAAGATATGAGGGGTAATCTTCCCGTATGGAGCAAACATTTTGGTCATGGCCTTCATCTTGAAATATTGCCCGACACTTTGCATAAACCGTTGATAGTAGGTGAATGTGGCGCAACATATTACGGCACACCAGGTCAGTTATACCCGTTTGCAGGAGAGCAAGTTTANNCCCCGGCTGGCGTATTTCTCTCCTTCGGAACTTTGTTGGTTTGGCCTTGAACATATGAACCTTGGTTATCATGATTATGCTCGTTTGCCTGATCAAAATGATGGAATATTTGCTGGGTTACCTTATAAGGATGGAAAACCCGGTTACCAAATAGAGCATATTCCTCCGTATGTAACAACTTTCAATCCGGGACTAGACCCGGAATTACCGTTGTACAAGCCTTTACCTATGTTCGAGGCAATGAAAAGCGCTCTTTCTGGTCAGTCACAAAATAAAAACTTTGTATATACTTTGCATCAACCAAAATCCAAGCCGCCATTTCCGGACGCCATTTATAAGAAAGCTTATTTTGTAGGGGATTCTTTAGGAACTCTTGCAAGCAGCCTCAAAAAAATTGGTGTTGAGTTCACTAGACAAGCTCAGGAAACTAATTTAGTTTTTATTGATGGTGAAGCAACGGAAGCAATGGTTTCCCGGACGCAATCTGAAATTGATAAGGTGAGGAAAGCCGGTGGACTTATTTGGATAATGCTTGCTGACCAGCCAATGACTGATGCTGTTAAAAATTTATTGCCGGAAGGAGGTCAGTTGACCCGGAGAAAAGCAACTTCTTTGCAGCCAAATAAATCTGGTCCGCTTAGTCCGTATTTTGAGCTGCCTGACCTCTATTTTTCAGAGATTGAAGGGGACAGAGATATTATAAAACAAGGCTTAGGTGGTGAGTGGTTGAAACAGGGGGAAGTATTGCTGGAAGCCGCTAACGTTGATTGGTCGCTATTTAATCAGGTCGCCGAGAACAGAAAATGTGCCCAGGTAGTACTATATGAGCATCTTGAAAAGCCTTCCGGAGCCGCTTTGATCCGTTTTGAATCTGAAAGTGACACTGTTTTGTTATCGACGTTAGACTACCGGATCACTTCTCAGGAAACAATTTCTTTCTGGCGTACGCTTTTAAGTGCGATGAGGATAAAACTGCATGTGGATATTAAACCTGATTTAAATGATGGGAGTAAAAAAGATCATGATTTATTACTCGATGGTCCGGTAAATAAAAACAAAAAGTAATGCTCAAAAAAGATTATAGGAGTGTAAATAATCTTGTATAAATGATTAATAAAGGACTGAAGGTAAATGCTGTTGAGCGTAGCGAAACTGCATTTACCTTTAAGAAAAAAATCCTTATTTTATTAATCAAAATCCGAAAGGAGCTTTTTCACTTGTTTACAACTAGCAAGTGTATCTATATCTGAAAATAAGCCTATTATTTCTATGTTTCCTGATTCAGATTACAAAAATGAAATAAACTATAATCCTAACCAGTTGTCATTATTCAACTTATAACCGTACAGCAATGAATTTTCTTAATTAACTATTTCCTTATTTCTGGTAAACCATCTTAATCGTTTCGGAAAAACCTTTTGCTACCATCCGGCATAAATAGACTCCGCTTGCAAGACCCTGTGCGCTCCATTGCAGCCTGTGCTCACCCGCAGGAACTTCGCCTTTTATAAGGGTTTCAATCTCTCTGCCGTTAATGTTATAGATTGTTAATGTTATAAATTCAGCCCTCGGTAAATAGAAAACTATCTTTGTTGAAGGATTGAACGGGTTCGGATAATTCGAACACAACTGGAATTCAGAAGGCTGCTCCGGTGTGGGGCTTTGCTGTACCGATGTTACCAAATTTGCTCCATCACCAACGAGCTGAATTTGACTTAATTGATTTGTACCGGCACCTTTTTGATTGAGAAGATAAAGATAACTATCACAAATCGAAGATGTATTTGCACCGACCGTCAGAGGTCCGGGCAGCGGTAAGGATTTTAACGCAGGATTTAATCCCATTATGTTCGCAGCGATGCTGTCTGTAGCAACCGGATCAAGCCCCGCCATTAATACATGTTTTGAAGCGGGTGCAAAATTCGGGACCCAAGGCCCTTCGCCTCCGACACAACTTTTAATTCCGTCAACCACTGCAAGATTTACAGGGCGGGCAGCAGCCAAATCACAGATACTCTCGGGTAAATGGGTCCATGTTGGATTGGTGCTTACAGCATGGTGAAGCATTCCTCTGTCACCATCATCTCCCGGTATTGTATACAATGTTTTGGGAACTGTACCTATCTGGTTTTTAAGCGAGCAAGTAATGGCGGCGGTCGCATGCTGTTTCAGCTTAGGAATAGAAACATAGACATCAACCTCCTGCAATATCTTGTTCATGGTAAAGCTTGGAAAGTTGAAATAATTACTCCCCGTTGAGATTTCCGTAATATTAGCAGGGGTTGTATCGTTCAGATCAACAACATTGCATCCTAAGGCTTTCTGAACTTCGCTATACCCAAAGATGTCGTTGGAACCAAAAGGTGCGGTTGAGCCGGGTGTCTGCCATGTCGTATCCCATAAGGATTCAACAATATAAAGATCGGTGGGATTTACTCCGGCATCGATTATGTACTGACCAACAGCCTGTAGTACAGTGGGATTAGTCCAAATTGTCTCGGTAATACTAACGTTCGGGTAGCGTGCATTGTTACTCGGACCAAAGTAAATAGCCTCACTGGAACCACCGGTCACATTTATCTTTATCGCCACTTTCTTGCCCTTGCTGAACAGGGCTGAAACTTTGCCGGATAGATTTTGATCAAGTAGACCGAGAATGTAATATACTTTTTGTTTGATTCCGGTACCGCTTGTAGCATTATAAACATAACTGTCAGATAGGGAGTTTGTAGTATTGGTAATTGCTACTGAAGTTAAAAAAGAAGAAATTTGTTTATGATCGTATCCAAATATTCCCGAAGGTTTCAGATATGGTGCAGCCAGTATACCCGCGGTAGCGGTGCCAACCTTCTTTATAAAATCCCGCCTTGATGAATTTAAAATGTCAAAATTATCTTTATCTTTATTTTTCACATAAACTCCATGTTGTCAAAAATGATTTCAATAATTATTTATTATTCAATCTATAAGAGAATGTAGCCGTGCCTGAGTCCGGCACTGCTTTCCCATTAAAATAATGTGCAGTCCCGGAACCATAAATCGCTCTTGCTCGTAAATAAATTGTCGATCTTTCTTCTGCCGGGGGATCAATTGTCTTACCGTTATTTGTTGATGCTATTTTAAATGGAAAAGCTAACTATTTACTATAAAATACAGAAAGAACTGTAAAATATAACTTTTTTCTTTGACGAAATCGATAGATGGCATTAATAAATTGCATCTTCGTTGAACAAATCCGTTCTTTGAAAGAGCTTTTACACACTCCCGACCGGAAATCCTTGTGTCGGCGGTTCGATTCCGTCTCTGCCCACGTTCGATAAGGGACATTACCGGGTGCCCCTTTTTTATTTTAAATATAGCTGATATATTTCTTATTATTCCAGGATTATAAGAACAATAAAAACTATTTTAGACCACGCAGAACTAATATTATTAGCACATACGCAAAAATATTATTAAGAAGTTACTTGTAAATCAGATAAGAATTTTCCTTATTTTTATAACAGCAAACAAAAAACATTTATTCCGTTTTGAATCTAAAAACAGCGGAGGCACAATGTATAAAAAGTTACTATTTCTTCTCGTGCTGTTTTGTGCAGCAGTAAATGCGCAGTGGGTACAAACTGCCTACCGGGGATCTGCTTATTGCTTTGCCGTCTCTCCAGCCACCAGCGGGACAGGCTCCACGAATCTTTTTGCGGGAACTGTGAACGGCGTTTTTCTTACAACGAACAACGGCACAAGCTGGACAGCGATAAATGCAGGCTTGCCGAATCGTCCGGTTGGGTCGCTTGCTGTCATTGGGACGAATCTTTTTGCGGGAACTGCTGGCGCAGGCGTTTTCCTTTTAACCAACAATGATACAAGCTGGACGGCAGCTAATAACGGTTTGACGAATGCCAATGTTTCTGCGTTTGCTGTCAGCATAACTGGGGCAAGCGGGGTTAATCTCTTTGCAGGAACTCTTGGTAATGGCATTTATGTTTCAACTAACAACGGAACAAGTTGGTTGGCTGTTGATTCAGGCTTGTCAAACACCGACATACGAGTTCTTACAGTTTCCTCCAATGGATTAATAGGCGGGATACCGTATCTGGTCGCAGGCACTAGCAGCGGCGTTTTTCTTTCAACGAACAACGGCACAAGCTGGACAACGATAAATGCAGGCTTGCCGAACCGTGCGGTTGGGTCGCTTGCTGTCAGCCCTACAGGGATAGCCGGGACGAATCTTTTTGCGGGAACTGCCGGCGCAGGCGTTTTTCTTTCAACCAACAACGGTACAAAGTGGACTGCAACCAGCTTGACGGGCGCTTCTGTCCAGTCTTTTGCTGTCATTGGCACGAATCTCTTTGCGGGAACTGCCGCCGGAAGCGTTTTCCTTTCAACGAATAACGGCACGAGTTGGGCTCAAGTTGATTCAGGCTTAACTAGCGCTAGTGTTAACTCCCTTGCTGTCATTGGGACGAGTCTTTTTGCGGCGACTGATAGCGGCGTTTGGGTTAGGCCGCTTTCGGAAATGTTTACCGGTGTTAAAAATAAACAAAATAATTTTCCAGCAAGTTTTTCCTTACAGCAAAACTACCCAAATCCGTTTAA
>PLNZ01000132.1 GCA_003142915.1 Ignavibacteriales bacterium
TAATAGTTGAACCTGTAAGGTCTATACTTATACCGGGATTCAATAAGATAAAAGATTCCGCAATTGAAGCTGGCGCTTTAGGATGCAGTATTTCAGGATCGGGTCCCTCAATATTTGCTTTAAGCAAATCCGAAGCAATAGCTGAGAAAGCCGGTAAAGCTATGATGAAAGCCCTTTCTTCAATTAAGGTTGATGGGGATTTGTACATATCAAAAATAAATAAGCAGGGGCCCAAAGTAATCGGGTAGCAGCTAAATATATTTATAAAAAATAACAGCTCTTATTTACGGGAAAAATGAAATTTTACAGTATAAATAATAAGAATAATATCGTTTCATTTAAGGAAGCAGTTTTAAAAGGTATCGCTGATGACGGCGGATTATTTATGCCATCGGAAATTCCTAAATTAGAGGATAATTTTATTCAGAATATCTCAAAAATTCCTTTCAAAGAGATTTCTTTTACAGTCGCAAAAAATTTATTGAAAGATGATTTGCTGGATAATGTTTTGCTTAAGATTGTAGATTCGGCAATAAATTTTGATGCCCCGGTTGTCCCGCTTGATGATAATACCAATATACTTGAATTATTCCACGGGCCTACTTTAGCATTTAAAGATTTTGGCGCAAGATTCATGGCTGAGACTATGTCTTATCTGAATAAAGATTCCAATAAAGAGATTGTAATCCTCGTAGCCACATCGGGCGATACAGGCAGTGCCGTCGCAAACGGATTCTATAAAATTGACGGTATTAAAGTAGTTTTGCTCTACCCCGGCGGTAAAGTAAGCCGGATACAGGAGCAGCAGCTTACTACACTTGGTGAAAATATTACTGCGCTTGAAGTCGACGGAACATTTGATGACTGCCAAAGCCTGGTAAAGCAGGCATTCATGGATAAGCAGCTTACCGGGAATATAACGCTTTCTTCGGCAAATTCAATAAACATTGCACGGCTTATTCCACAGTCATTTTATTACTTTAATGCTTTTGCGCAAGTCAGTGAGAAAAAACAGCCGGTTTTTATTTCGGTACCGAGCGGTAATTTCGGTAATCTTACGGCAGGATTATTTGCAAAAGAAATGGGTCTGCCGGTGCATAAATTTATCGCTGCTGTAAATGCAAATGATGTATTTTCGAATTATATCAAAACTTCCGTATATACGCCAAAGCCTTCGGTAAAAACATTATCTAATGCAATGGACGTTGGCAATCCAAGTAACTTTGCACGCATTCTTGATTTGTACGGTCACAGCCACAATATTATTAAACAATTAATTTACGCCGCAAGTTTCTCTGATGAACAAACAAAAGCTGCAATGAAGGAAGTTTATTCAAGATATAATTATGTGATTGACCCTCACGGTGCAGTTGGTTATTTAGCGTTGCAAAGTTATATAAAAGAATGCCGTTTTAGTAATTATGCAGGTATAATTTTAGAGACTGCACATCCCTCAAAATTTGCTGATATTGTTGAGGATGTTATAAATAAGAAAATTGAAATACCGGAACGCTTAAAACTTTGTTTGAGCAAAGAGAAACATTCGGTAAAGATTTCTATAAATTATGACGACTTAAAAAACTTTTTACTTGAAACTAATTGATTATTTAAAATTAATCCGGGATAAAAATGGAAACAAAAAAACATGTAGCTATAATCGGCGGCGGGAATATTGGACTTGCTATTGCAAACGGACTTGAAAATGCAAATTTGTATTCCCCTGAAAGCATATACATAACTAAAAGAAGAATTGAATCATTAAAAGATTACGAAAAAAGAGGATTCAAAATTACCGGGAATAATAAACAGGCAGTTAAAAACTCGGAGATCATTATAGTTGCCGTTCAGCCAAAGCAGCTGGATGAACTTTTAAAAGAAATCAGTGAAGTTATTAATGTTGATAAGCACATTGTAATTTCCGTTGTTTCAGGCGCCGGCGTAAAAGCTATTAGAAAATCAATCGGCAAAGATGTACCCGTTGTACGTGCAATGCCGAATACTGCAATTGCAATTCGAGAATCAATGACATGCCTTGCTTCCGATACAAAAACAAACGTTGCTTTAAATATTGCAAAAAAAATATTTGATTCGGTAGGCAAAACTCTTATTATAGAGGAAGAACTTATGGTGCCTGCAACAGCGCTGTGCGCATGTGGAATTGCTTTCTTCCTGCGTGCGATCCGTGCGGCATCACAGGGCGGAATAGAAATCGGCTTTCATTCTGAAGACGCTTTACTTATGGCTGCTCAAACTGCTAAAGGTGCAGCCTCATTATTGGTCGATATGAAAAGCCATCCTGAAAGTGAAGTTGATAAAGTAACCACACCGAGGGGCTGTACAATTTCAGGTCTTAATCAAATGGAACATAATGGGTTCAGTTCCGCCATGATAAAAGGTATTACTACTTCTGCTGAAATTGCAGCTAAACTTTATACAAACAATTGAATTGCAGGAATTTGATTCCGGTAAAAATCGGGACAGGTTTACCAAATTCCTGCAATTTCTTTTGGCTATTGCATATAGTGAAAATGTATAAAAATATTATCTCTGCTCACATTTATTATGATTTAAAAATATATTTTTAAATTGGTATTGACAAGAAGCAGTACAAAACTTATATTTGTTGAAATTAAATATGAAAAAAGAAATCAGAAATATTACGTTAATTAAAAGCCAGATGGCTATGTGCCTTTGCTGTATGATGATGTGTATTTCATCACGGAAGGACGCAGCCTAATAATTAAAAATTGAATTTGAGACTGAGCCCTTCCCGATACCTTATCGCGAAGGGCTTTTTTATTAGGATGAATTTATGATTTGACAAATACAAAAATAATTTGAAAAGCTCTTATCGAGAAAGGTTGAGGGATCAGGCCCTGTGAAACCTTAGCAACCGCCCCGATTTTATCGGGGGACATGGTGCTACTTCCTGCCCCCTGCCGGGTTAACCGGCAAATATGGGAAAGATGAGAGAAGAAGTTTTTAAAACCTCTTCGAGTAATCTTTACCGGAGAGGTTTTTTTTTAGCTAATAATGGATAAGAGCATGGGAAAGTTTATTAATTATATTAAATCAATCAACAATAAGAGAAAGGATAAAACCATGAGTACTAATGGGAAAGAAAGAAACTACAAATACGAGACCCTGCAATTGCACGCCGGACAAGTTCCTGATCCTGTAACGGGAGCACGTGCAGTTCCGATTTACCAGACTACATCGTACAATTTCAACGATGCACAGCATGCTGCCGATTTATTCGGACTGCAAAAATTCGGAAATATTTATACAAGAATTATGAACCCGACAACTGATGTTTTTGAAAAACGTATCGCTGCCCTTGAAGGCGGAGTAGCTGCGCTGGCAACAGCATCAGGCCAGGCTGCACAATTAATTGCAATTACAACAATTGCACAGACAGGTGAAAATATCGTTTCTACTTCTTTACTTTACGGCGGAACCTATAATCAATTCAAGGTCACATTTCCAAGACTGGGCATAAACGCAAAATTCGTTGATGGCGACTCTCCTGAAGATTTCGAAAAATTAATTGATAAAAAAACAAAAGCGCTTTACATTGAATCAATCGGTAACCCAAGACTTAATATACCTAATATTGAAGAGCTTGCTAAAATTGCTCATCATCATGGTATTCCATTAATCGTTGATAACACATTCGGAGCGGCAGGTTATCTTGTGCGTCCGTTTGATCACGGCGCAGATATTTTGGTTGAATCGGCAACAAAGTGGATAGGCGGGCATGGGACATCAATCGGCGGGGTTGTCGTAGATTCCGGAAAATTTGACTGGGGTAATGGAAACTTCCCTATTTTCACGGAACCTTCTCCCGGATACCATGGCTTAAAATTTAACGAAGTTTTCGGAAAAGGTTCTCAGTTCGGCAATATAGCCTTTATAATACGCGCCCGTGTTGAACAACTAAGAGATCTTGGTCCTGCATTAAGTCCGTTTAACGCTTTCTTATTACTTCAAGGTGTTGAGACATTGTCTTTAAGAATTGAAAGACATGCGCAAAACGGTTTAGCTTTAGCACGGTGGTTGGAGAAAAATCCCGATGTTGAATGGGTATGGTATCCGGGTCTTGAAAGTTCCCCGTATCACAAAGCTGCAAAAAAATACTTAAGAAACGGCTTGTTTGGTTCTGTACTTGCTTTTGGAATAAAAGGCGGTATAGAAGCCGGTAAAGCTTTCGTCAATAATGTTAAACTGTCCAGCTTATTGGCAAATGTCGGAGATGCAAAAACTCTGGTAATTCATCCGGCATCTACAACGCATCAGCAGCTTTCAGATGAAGAACAAAAAGAATCAGGTGTATTACCTGAACAAGTAAGAGTATCTGTCGGGATCGAGCATATTGATGATATTATCCAGGACTTTGACGAAGCAATTAAAGCTGCTGTTCAAAGTATAGTAAAAACTTAAGATAAAAATGTAAGTACCTTAAGAACAGCATATGAAAAACAGTAAATACTTTTATATGTTGGTTGGAAAAAAAATCCGGCGTCAGCTGAAAAAAACCTTGGCTTCTAGTCCATTCGGAGAGAGAAAAGTTGGACTAGAAAATCCCAAAATAGGCAGAGGAAGATTTTTATCTACTCTGCCGATATTTTAATAAATTTGAAGTTTTTTTACGATATTTACCTGGAAAATAAAATGGAAACTGCCCTGAAAGAATTTATCGGTATAGCAGCAAAGACTAATTTCATAAAATTATTCGACAGAGATAATTCTCTTGTCTTAGAATCGGGTGAAAGTTTAGATACGGTTACTGCCGCATACCAGGCATATGGCAGTTTAAACAGTGAAGGAACCAACGCAATTTTAGTCTGTCATGCTTTAACAGGCAATGCGCATGCGGCAGGAATTATAACTGAAGAAGAAATAGAAAATACAAAAGACGAAAAATTACTTTTCAATTATAATAAGATGAATCTTGGCAAGCCCGGCTGGTGGGATTCATTAATTGGCTCCGGTAAAGTTTTTGATACTGAGAAATATTTTGTAATATGTTCAAACTTCCTGACAAGTTGTTACGGCACTACAGGACCTTCAAGTATTAATCCTCTTAATGGTAAAGAATACCGGCTCGACTTCCCTGTTGTTACCGTAAGGGATATGGTTAAAGTTCAATACCGCTTGCTGCAAGTTCTGGGAGTAAAAAAGTTAATAACTATTGCAGGCGGATCACTTGGTGGAATGCAGGTTCTTGAGTGGGCAATAATGTATCCTGAAATGACGCAATCTATTATTCCTATTGCTACTTCGGCAAAACATTCCCCTTGGAGCATTGCCCTTAACGAAACCGCCCGTGATGCCATTATAAATGATTCGGAATGGCAAAATGGACAATATATCAATCAACCCCTCAAGGGCTTAAGTCTTGCAAGAAAAATTGCAATGATAAGTTATCGCAGCAATGTTTCATTTGAAAATAAATTCGGGCGAAGTAGAATCGAAGGGACAAAAAATATCTTTAAAAAGAGGAACCGTTTCCAGGTTGAAAGTTATTTAGAATACCAGGGCGAAAAACTTGTAAACAGATTCGATGCAAATACTTACCTTTATATCACAAATGCATTGGATCTTCACGATGTGAGCTACAACCGCGGTTCATTTGAAGATGTTTTGAAAAGCATAAAGGCAAGATCCTTAAATATCGGCATATCAACAGACATTCTTTACCCGGCAAGTGAACAGATTGAGATAGCATCGTTAATACCTGATTCAAGGTATTCGGAAATAAATTCACAATACGGACATGATGCTTTCTTAATAGAATTTGATCAATTAAATAAAATTATACACAAATTCCTGAATGAATAAATCTACATTAAGGGAAAATAAGTTTTTAATTTCAATCTTAAAATAATCAAGGTTTTCAAACTTCATTTTTAAATCGGCACTGGTACCGTCCAGACTAATAGACCAAAACGATAATCCACTATAATACTTACTGATGTGCCATTTCTCACATTAAAAAAATTAAGTATTTGAAAGACTATATAGCGTATCTATTTGATTAAGTACCCCAACATACTATAAAACCGCAGCCTTCATTCCAAACCAAAATTAG
>PLNZ01000444.1 GCA_003142915.1 Ignavibacteriales bacterium
ATAATTTGAGTAACTTCAGTTATTAATTCTTAACTTGAGAGTTAACTGTAGCCTTCCTTTGAAGTTTTCCCCATCCCTGTTTTCTACCTGTAAAAGCATTAGTTACTGCTTTCCAAACAACAGCATACATAAGCTGTCTGTAAACAAAACGCTGCAGGAAAAGCCACCAGAGAAGTCTTAACTTTTCTTTATCAAATTTAAAGGCTGTAACAGCGCCCGTTAATTCTATTAAGAAAAGTAAAACATAAAAGAATGCCGTCTGCTCAAGAAGTTGAAGTGTTTGTGGGAGCGGCTGCCAATCCTGAGTATGAATTCCCTGTGCTATCCATGCTCTAAAAAATTGGACCAATGTGTAGATTATTTGTATATCTACGAGAGGTGCAATAATTTGAAAAATAATTTGAAAAATCCAAAGTGAAGGAAGCGCCAACCCGCCAAACCACCCGTAATGAAATAATGCTGATTTATGCTTCCACAAGCATTGTAATGTTCCAAAAGACCATCTGAATCTTTGTTTAAAAAACGAACTTATTGAATCAGGAACCTCGGTGTAACCTATTGCTTCATTTTCGGTATCAACTTTCAAGCCGTTTTCCCTTAAGCGCCAGGTCAAATCCATATCTTCTGCTAATGTATCGGTTATATACCCTCCTATTTCTTTAATAGCTGATTTCCGCCATGCACCTATAGCTCCGGGCACAACTGTAATGGCATTCAAAAGAGAATATCCCTGTCTATCAATATTTTGACTCGTTATATATTCTATTGCCTGCCACCTTGTAAAAATATTTGTCCTGTTACCGACTTTAACATTTCCTGCAACCGCGCCAATTGTCGGTTCTTCAAAATGCCGTACTAATAATGAAACCGCATCTTTCGAAATTTGAGTATCAGCGTCCAGGCTTATTAATACTTCACCTCTTGCAAGATCAATTGCATTGTTAAGCGCGGCGGCTTTCCCGCTATTGTGCTGCTTTATTAAAAGAACTCTATGATCATTACTATAAACATTAATAATTTCGTTTGAGGTATTATCTGTAGAACCATCATCAATTATTATAACCTCGATATTGGGATAATTACTTTGTAGCGCGCTTTCAACAGTTTTACAAATGACTTTTTCTTCATTATAAGCGGCAATTATAAAACTTACGGGAGGTTTGTAATTTGCATTAAAACTTTTTTTCTTATTCAGTACTTTTTTTATTATGGCAAGTATGGTAATAAAAACGACGCGAAGAATTCCAAGGATAATTGCAATAATAAAAGCATAGCTTAATACCCGTTCAAATATGAAAATAGTATCAAATACCGGTCTGTCAACACCTATAAGAACCTGATCTTTACTGCTTAGAAACGGCATTATCTTATCGCGGTTTTGTCCAACGATTTGAGAAATATCCACGAAATTATAACCGCTCTTTCTTAAGTTAGTAACAATGATATTAAGAGCCTTGATAGTAAGGGTCCTATCGCCGCCTCCGTCATGCAAAAGGATTACATTCCCATGCACGCTTTTAACTTGCTCCAGTACCGATTGCACAATATCGTCTTCTGTCCTTCTTTCAGGTTCTCCGTTACTGTTTGTTTTCCACAAATTCCAATCCTGCGGGTCGATTAATTCACCAATTGTAATATATCCCATTCTTGAAGCGATTATTACAGGTTTTACTTCCTCGGCGCTTACTGGTTCTGCATCTGCGTTATAAGGTGGACGAAAAAGTATAGTCGATCTGCCAAGTATACTTTGAAATGCTCTTTGAGTTGTGTTCAATTCAAGTTCTGCCCGTCTGTCGCTTACTGCTCCGATATTTGGATGCGTAAAAGTGTGATTACCTATATAGTGTCCTTCATCTAAAATTCTTTTAACAAGAGCAGGGTTTTTCTCGGCATTCTCTCCAATTAAAAAAAATGTCGCATGAACATTTAGTTTCTTCAATTCATCTAAAATTTTTGAAGTGTATTCAGGGCTGGGACCATCATCAAATGTAAGAGTTAATGCGTTTGGGATGTACCCGCTCCTTTTAATAACATAAGATGAAGGGAATTTTTTATATTTCATATCTGTACATAGTCCGTTTTCGGGGTCAACTGTTATTTGTCTGAATCCCCTTTGCGGGGTTGATTGAATGGACAATACCTCGCCGTCGCCGTCAAATTCAATTTCATACGGGAAAGAGATAACCTCTAAAGAATCAGGAGAAAAAGCTGAATCTATTTTATTTTTATTAAAGAATTTCCAGAGGCTTGGATCTTCGGAACCTAAATCCCAAAGTGCATAGCCTGCGACTTTTTTATTTTCGGCAATTAAAAATTGATTATAGGCCGTAACCGCATCAAGCATCCATACCGTGTGTTCCTTACCATCATCATCCTCATAATTGAAAGTAGGGTTCATTGCGTCGGGATCGAAAGTAATATTTTCTTCCGGATTTTCCTCTGTAGTATAATCACGCGCTAAAATTAATGCCGATTGATAGGAAATTGATTCGCTGACCTTTTTACCTGCTTCCCAATCGTACGAATAGTTACCAATTCCCGCAATCAATTTCCCCGGCGGTATTTTATCAAGTGATTTGCTAAGAGTTTTATAGTACCATGGTATTGATGCAATTGCACCCGGTGAACCGGAAGAATAATGTTCGTCATAAGCCATTAATACGAAAAAATCACATGCTTCGTTCAGTTCTTTAATAGGTAGCCTTGGATTATTTGCCTCTATAGCTATACTTAAAACAAGGTTGTCGGTTCTAAAGTATTTATTAATTAATTTTAAAAACACCGGCAGCTTTTTGTAATCATCTTGATATAAGTTTTCAAAATCAATTTGAATCCCTTTAAACTTATTTTTCATTAACCATGTTTCCAGGTATAAAACTATTTTTTTCTGAGTTTTTTCCGAAGAAAGCAAATTGTGAACACGGACCGGATCGAATAAATCTTCCTCTGCATTACTTAGTACCGGTTCAATTTTTACGTTATTGTTTTTTGCAATTTGTACTATATCAAGATTGTGTGGAGTTATACCGGGATCCCAATCCGAAGTATCGATATTATTTCCATTTTTATTCAGCTTAAGCCATGCAGGAAATAGTACATTTAATTTGCCCGCGTTAATTCTAAAAGAGTTTAACCCGGTTTCTTCCCACGGAGCATAATATCCTGCAATTATTTTTTCTGCCGGTGAAATTCTCGTTTGAAGCGGTTTATGTTTTATACTTTTGTCAAACTTTATTTCGTCCCAAAGAGAAACTTTAGCAGAATGCAATAGATACCTGCTTAATCGCGCTTTTTCAGAAGGGATGCTTGGCAAAGAGATTTTAACCTGGTGATGTGACATTGATGTCAACCCGGGTATAGGTGGAATTAATGGGATTACAAAAAGCGTAAATGCAAATATGGTTGTAAGAACTGCAATTATTAACCCGGCAGCAGTTCCCAATCTTGCTAAAAACTTTCTTCTTTTTCCGCTTAAATCAAAAAAAATTGATTCCTTTTGCATGAATTTAATTTTATTGTTTCAATGGTGTTTAGTAATTAACTAAACTTTGATCCTTTTTAAAAATAATTAAAATGTGGACAATAAGCTGTATTTATAAAGAATATAAGGAGATATGTTATAAAGTGTGATAATTGCCGAATTAGAACCTAGCTCGATTCTATCAGACCCGCAGCAGATGCAGCTAAATTTAGATTTATATAATTAACTGCGTTTGGTAATGACAGGGAAGCGTTTTTGCTTTTGACGAAAGACGTATTATTGTATTATTTTTGTAATAACGTTTTTATACCATTAATAATAACAGGTTAATGTTAATTTCAATATATAAGTTTTATGAAAATACTAAATATAATTGTATTACTCGGAATAGCTTATTCTATAAACATTTTTCCTCAGGAAGGATTGATTAAGTCTTTCTATACAAATGATACATTACAGTCTGAGATTAACTATTCCAATAATGTCAGGCAGGGTTCTGCAAAATATTATTACCAGAACGGGAAATTAAAACAAGAATTAAACTATACCGATGGAAAAGTCGAAGGTGTTGTTAAAGAATATTTTGAAAATGGGAACGTAAAAGAAGTTTATACTATTGAGGATGGAAAACGAAATGGTTCAGTATCCTTATTTGATGAAGATGGAAAATATTTAAAAGATATAACCTATGAAAATGGGAATCTTGTTCAGGAAGAAGCAGCGGCTGAGGATACTTCCTCTAAACAAGCGATGGCACAAAATGAAATTTCAAATAAAAAAAATTCATTGGAAAATGAAACAACTAAAATTCCTGTTCCTCCTGCCATAGCAAAAAGACAAAATGAAAATAACCCGGAATATTTAGATTCAGCAGATGTTATGCCTGAACCGGTTGGGGGGATTAAAAATATAATGAATAAGCTTATATATCCTGAAGCAGCTAAGAAAAAAGATATTCAGGGAATTGTAAAAGTTCGCGCATATGTTGATGAATATGGTGAAGTAACTCAAGACGAAATAATTCAAGGCCTCGGCTATGGCTGTGATGAAGCTGCAAAAATTACAGTTTATTATACTCAGTTTACTCCGGGTTTAATCAAAGGGAAACCCGTTAAAGTTCAGGTGATTATTCCCATAGAATTTAAATTGAGCAAAAAGTAGTATTCATGACTGTTTGAAGTTAATGTCCTCAGCCTCATAACGTTGCAGCATTTGCAGGCTGATATAAAAACCTGGCTTTTATAAAATAATACATCATTACAAAACAAATGCATAATACCTGTAAAGAATATATGTGAATTATTTTCTTAATCCCGAAGGGATGGAATATTTATAACAAATGGCAACCCGATAAAATCCATAAAATCCCGAAGGGATGGCATAGTAACGGGTAGAATAGTCATCAACAACAAAAAAATCAGAGCCGCAGGGCAGTGATATACCTGTCCGCCTCAATTTGTTCACCTTCATATTTTTCTAAAGAAAAACCTGGCTTAGTTCTCAATTTCAAACCTGAAAGCTTTTAAAATCCTGATTAACGCTTCTTCGTCTCTATTCGTTCTAATCGTAAAGTTATTAAATTCTCTTCTTAAGGGATATTCTTTTCGCAAAGTATCAAAGGAATTAGGAATTTGCGCTTTAGGAATACCAATCAACTTTTTCATCTTATCGTTATCTTTTTTGATATCATATATTCTACTGATGATATTATTCAATTCTTCGCCGTTATTGCCTGTTTGATTTATATTAATAACAGGAGATCCAGCTAAAGGCAGCGATGGTTTCCAAACCGGCTGTTCTCCAAGAAACTTGCAAAGAGCGTTATAAATAATGACGGTTCCATTAACCTTTCCTTCAAGAGAATATCCTGCTATATGGGGGGTGCCAATTTTTACTCTTTCCAGAAGTGAAATATCTATATCCGGTTCATTCTCCCACACATCAAGAACCACATGTAAACTTTTGTTATCAATAGCTTCAATGAGTGCAGTATTATCCGCAACCGGGCCGCGGGAAGTATTAATCAAAATTGTATCGTTATTAATATTATTTAGATTTTTCTTATCAAAAAGATGAATTGTTTTATCTATCCCGCTCTTATTAAGCGGAACATGAGAAGTAATGATATCACAACTAAAAATTTCATTAAGAGAAACAAAATCTTTTGTGCCGTACTTTCTTTGTAATGGTGGATCGTTTTTAAATACTTTCATCCCCATAGCTTCGGAAATCCTTGCAATACGGCTTCCGATATTGCCTGTACCAACTATTCCAATTGTTCTGCCTTTTATGGAAAGATTATTTTCGTTTAACAATTTTATAATAGAAGCAAAAACATATTCGGTAACTGCATCTGCATTGCATCCCTTTGCATCGGAAAAACAAATATTGTTAGTATTTAAATACTCAAGATCTATATGGTCGGTACCTATCGTTGCGGTGCCGACAAATTTTACAGGAGTGCCGTTTAATAAATTTTTATCCACCTTAGTAATTGAGCGCACTATTAAAGCATCCGTTTTCTTTAATAAGTGATTATTAATTTCCCTGCCGTGAATAATAAAAACATTTCCAAAGTGGGAAAATGCTTCTTTGGCAAATGATATATTTTCATCAACAATAATATTCATCATGTGGATTAAAAATATTTATTTAATTAGTATTTATTAATTTTGTTACTATCACAAAGTGATAACCTTGCCAAAACTCGGGCTGTTTAATAAAAATTTAATAACTGCGTAACATGAGTTGTTAATTTAAAGTTTATAAAACAATTTATCTTAATAACTGAAGTTACGCAAATGANNCGGCTAAAGCCAATAATGTCCGGCTTTCATTATTCTTTAGCACTCAACTTCCCAATCGTCCTCTTGAATATTCTGCCCATACTATTTCCTAAATATTCTGTAAGTTTCACATTCAAATAATCAAATTTTAAGTACTATATGGATACAAGAATTTTCCTTCCGGGAACCGATAAACAATTAGAATTTCTTCTTGAAAACGTGGATGTAAAAGGATTTTCAATTCTTATTGTTGGCACCGGATGTGAAGAAATTTCCAAAAGGCTGTTTGCAAAAGGCGTTTCAAAGGTAATTATAATTGTTGAGGATAATGATTCTCTTCTAAATTCAAGGCTTCGTCTTGCAAATTCCAATATCAGCGTTCGATTAATGGAGTTTGAGAATACAGATTTTAAAGATTCGGAATTTGATTTGGTTTTCGCCCAGGCTTCAGTTTCAAATAAAAAACGAAATAAAATCACAAAAGAAGTTTTCAGGCTGTTAAAAGCCGACNNCGGATATTTTTGTGTCGGTGAAATTACCAGTCCGACTAAATCACCTCCTCAATTTATTAATGATCTCTGGCAAAGTTCCGGCATAACCCCGCTTCATCCGAAAGACCAGGAACAATTCTATAAAGAAAGAAACTTTGAGATTGTTAAGTCAAGAGAACTTTCACACACACTAAAAGATTTTTACTTAACAAGTTTAAACTTATTAGAAGAAAATATAAATAATCTTACGGAGCAAGAGAAAAGTTATTACAAAAAATTACTGAATAAGATAAGCCACGAATCAAATGCTTACCTTAAACTCGGCGGTGATGCACATATAGGATTTTATGCCTTTATATTAAGAAAAGGTCAACCGTGAAAAAAGGCGATATCCTGGAACTTGAAATTGAGAAGTACGCCTTTGAAGGACGCGGAATTTCCAAAATTAACAGGGATTCTTCCGAAGGGGAGACTAAGTATGTTATATTTGTTAACGGCGCTTATCCCGGGGACAAAGTTAAGGCTGAACTGCGAAGGATTAAGAAATCGTACGCAGAAGCAAAAATTATAGAAGTAATTGATCGTTCCGGCGAGCGGGTAAATGCAAGATGTAAATTCTTTGGAACCTGCGGAGGCTGCAAGCAGCAGGACTTAAATTATGAATCCCAATACAAATACAAACAGCTTCAGGTTGAAGAAATATTCAAAAAGATGGGCGGCTTTACTGATTTTATCATTGAAGATATTATTCCTTCTGATAAAACTTTCTTTTATAGGAACAAAATGGAATTCTCTTTTTCGGATAAAAGATGGATCTCCCCGGAAGAGATAAAATCAGCAGAAGCAATAGAAAAAAATTTTGCTTTAGGGCTTCACGTATCGAATGTTTTCGATAAAGTTTTAGATATAGACGAATGCTTTTTACAATCAGAGTTAAGCAATAAAATTCTTAACCTGACCAGAGCATTTTTCAAAGAGAAGAATATACTTCCATATTCAACAAAGACGCATTCCGGTTATTTGCGCAATTTGGTTATAAAGACTTCACATCATAGCGATGATTTAATGGTAAATTTAGTTACTTCATCTGAAGATGATTCACTTATGAAAGAATATGTTAAGCAATTAACGGATGGGGTACCTCAAATAACCACAATTGTAAACAATATAAGCTTTAAAAAAGCTGCCGTTGCAACCGGGGATTATGAAAATGTCATATATGGAAGCGGTTTTATTTCAGATTCAATCGGGAAATATAAATTCAGAATAAGCGCAAATTCATTTTTCCAGACAAATACTTTGCAAGCTGAAAAGTTATATCAAACCGCTCTTGATTTTGCCGGTCTTAATGGTGATGAAATCGTATACGACCTCTACTCCGGTGCAGGAACAATTTCCATTTTCGTCTCCGGTAATGCTAAAGATGTTTTTGCCTTTGAATCCGTAGAATCTGCGGTTAAAGATGCGGAAGAGAACAAAAAAATAAATAATATTAACAACGTCCGGTTCATCCGGACAGATTTATATAAATCGTTTATTCCCCTTGTTCAGGAGAAAAATATCCCTATTGCGGATATTATTATTATAGATCCTCCGCGGAGCGGTATGCATCAGAATACCGTTGAAGATGTAATTAAAATAAATCCTAAAAAAATAGTCTATATCAGTTGCAATCCTGCCACACAAGCAAGAGACATCAAATTATTGACCAAAGGGGGATACAAATTGATAAAAATAAAACCTGTGGACATGTTCCCGCATACCTATCATATCGAAAATGTAGCATTGCTTGTTAAGGAATAATGATTCTATGATTCACTATCGCCAGTCAAATAAATTCTCGAAATCCAACCCCGGTAGGGGGTGGAATCTGTCCGCCGCTAGGCGGATTTGTAGCGGCTTTAATGCTTTTATGGCTGGCATCCGTGGTAGCCAGCGGCGGCTTCTACGATCTAGGCTACTATACCTATTTTTGGAGTTTTACTGAGCACGGTATTTACGACGCGTTCTATTTGTACCTGAGCCTCGATGTTAGAAGTATCGGCATAAACAGCTATGTCAAAGGGCTTGAATTTAGCGTTCGTTGCGCGAAGGATAGTATTTAATTAAAATAATGCTGGAGACAAATAAATTAAATAATTATATTCTATTGGCAGTATATTCAAATGCTTAAGTATAAAAAATTAGACGGCTATTATTCATAATTATTATCATCTTTAATGGTAGTATTATATACTGTCAGGTTACTGACTGCAATATTATTGTTAATGACAGCTTAATAAATAAAATAATGAATTATGATAAATGGAATAAAGGCGCTGCAATTGATACAAAATATATTGCAAATGAATTAATAAAATTAATGCATATTGATGTTGAAATTTCAAATTCTCATTAAAATAAAAACTATAAATTAAGGGAAAATACTATGGTTAAGACGATTCCAACACTGTGCGGTTCAATTGCCTCCCAGCCTAGTGCTTTGGAAGCTGCTATGCATAATGCAGCTTATGCTGCCACTGGCATTCCTTTCACATACGTAGCTTTTGAAACTGAAAATACAGAAGAAGCTGTTGCAGCAATGCGGTCTCTGGGAATTAGAGGATTGGGGGTTTCGATGCCCCACAAAATTAGAATAATGAAATATCTTGACTCGGTAGATGATACTGCGAAAAGAATTGGGGCAGTAAACACTGTTGTAAATAATGATGGATATTTAACCGGATACAATACAGACTGGATTGGTGCAGTTCGAGCTTTGAAAGAGAAAATAGATATTGCCGGGAAACGATCCGTCGTAGTTGGAGCTGGTGGTGCTGCTAGAGCAATTGTATATGGACTTCTCAAGGAGCAAAGCCATGTAACTGTTTATAACAGGACAATAAGCAATGGTGAAAAGCTGGCTAAAGAATTTGATATCTCTTTTGGAGGCAATATTGAAAATCTTAATGTAATCAAAGATTACGACATTTTGATTAATGCAACTTCCGTAGGTTTTAATGATGTGAAAAACTCGATAATACCTGCAGCAATCTTATTAAAGGATAAAACTGTATTGGATGTCGTTTTTATTCCTGCTCAATCAAAATTTATTAGAGATGCATTGTCTAAAGATTGTATTGTCATATCTGGTATCCGAATGCTTGTACATCAAGCTCTTTATCAGTTTGAACTATATACCGGCCAACAAGCACCTTTTGAGGTTATGGAGAAAGCATTAACTAATGGAATTAATAAATTATAATAGAGTTAAACGTTATTCATTTAAAGTAGATTTCAATTCCGCATGATTTGCCCTCATGGCTGGTAAATTGAGTTAATGAATGGACATATGAAGAAAAATATTTTGCTTTTCCGTGAAACAAAATTGGACCGCAAGGGGCATTTGAAGGATTGACTATTTTATCACAGTACGCTCCTATTGTCGAGGACCAAAAGTATCTATAGAAAAAAAACTCAAGTAAATAATTCAATCCCAACCCGGTTTTTTCCCGGGTATTAACAGCATTGCTTTCGGTCGAACTGATTAGTAACCAATTCATTCAAGAGGATTTAAACCTTCATTAAATCGTTAAGGATAATTCTTCCTTTGTCTTCGTTTATATTCTAAGCTTAATAATTTTTCTAAGCATCTATTTGAGCCCGTTCTGGATTAGAGTATTATGACTTCTCATTGACGATTGATGATTGAGGAATTTAGGATTAATTGGATTGAATTGTCAGGTATGCCAATTTTATAATAAATGGGAAAGTAGTTATTACATTGCAGGGACAGGCGTCCAAAGCACAGATAATAGATAGAAAATTTAATCTGATCATTTCGACAACTTTTAGGTTCTTATAATATACGTTATAAGCAATCATTCTACAAAAAGGCGGCGGTAAATTCTTTTCCCGTCGCCTGTATTTCTTTTCATAACCATTTCGAACCTCACGTCAAATATGTGCCAATAATGGAGGTTGCTTTAATTAATGTTTCACCGCAGCTTCACTGGCGATCCCATCTAACTTCGTTACAAATTCTGACGGCAACGCCAACTGACCGGCTGCCAGGTTCTCGCGGAGGTGGGCCACTGACGACGTACCCGGGATCAACAGGATGTTGGGCGACCGCTGTAACAGCCACGCCAGCGCTACCTGCATCGGTGTTGCCCCGAGTTGGCTCGCGACCTCCGACAGAGTGAAAGACTGTAGCGGCGTGAACCCGCCAAGCGGGAAGAATGGCACATATGCGATACCCTGCCGCGCCAACTCGTCGATTAGGAAATCGTCGTGACGGTAGGCCAGGTTGTAGTTGTTCTGCACGCAGACGATGTCGGTAATCGTCAGTGCTTCGGCTATCTGGGCGGCAGTGACGTTACTCAGGCCGATGTAGCGAATCAATCCCTTACGCCGGAGGTCGGCCAGAGCTGTCACCTGCTCGGCGATGGATCCCTCATCGGGGGCGTGGACTGACCCCATTGCGCGATAGTTAACGATGTCGAGTGCATCTAAACCCAAGTTTCGGAGGTTGTCATAGACCGCAGCGGTTAGGTCTTCGGGCGAAATGGCTGTCTGCCACGACTTGTCGGGCGGCCGTCGGGCTCCGAGCTTGGTAACAATCACCAACCCCGCTTGGTATGGGTGTAGAGCTTGCTGAATTATCTGGTTGGTGGTATGTGGGCCGTAGAAATCAGACGTGTCGATATGATTCACACCGGCCGCAATTGCCTCGCGGAGTATGGCGACTGCACCGTCCACGTCTTTGGGCGGCCCCCATATGCCAGGGCCGGTCAACTGCATCGCACCGTATCCTATCCGTTGGACTGTAAATGTTGTACCGGGGAAGGTGAACCTGCCGCCAAGCTTTGCCTCACTCATTGTACTGCTCCTTCCTTAAAGGCGGTAGCAAATTCTTTTGCAAAATCTTTCAATTTTACATTGCCCATAACCTGTGGCCTGTTTAGATAATAATCCTGGAACAATTCCCCGCTATGTATGCTTGCATTCATCTCAACTAAACCGGCGGCAATTTGTGTCGGCATCCCAAATGCTTCTAAACCACTTTGCACTTGTTCGTTGGTAATAATTATCCATTTCAAATCAGGCTTTCCAATAGCATCGCCTAAAATACTTGCAATTTCGTTGCAGGTAAGTTCGTCACTTGCTACATATAGCACTTTCCTGCCCGTAAGCGGTGTTACTATTTCTTCAGCAATCGCAGCAGCAATATCTATTGGAGAAACCCCTACTACCTTGTCCTCTGCACCATAGTTTGCCGCAATAATGCCTGTGTTTTTTATCGCAGCTAAAAAGCCGTATAAATTATAGTAGAAAGCAGTAGGACGCATGTATGTGATGGCGACATTTGACAGATTATTCAGGATACCTTCTACATTATGATGACCGAGAATGATACCCGTGCCCTTATCTAAATGAGCGCCAATGCTGCTGAGGTGAACCACACGCTTTACACCCGACTGCCCGATGGCTTGTGCATAGTTATTGCCAATTCTGCTATAATAAGCCATTAGGTCAAAGTTCTGATCGAAGAAGTTATTTGGCGGTACCATAGAATACACGGCATCTGCACCTGTAAAAGTGGCTGTAAGAAATTTAACATCTTCCAGTGTGCCGATGGTAGCGGTGGCACCCAATGCTTCTATGTCTTTTTGTTTTTCCGGGTTGCTGCTAATAACCGTAACTGTATGCCCTTTTTGCACTAACTCTATTGTTAGTGGCTTGCTTATGTGACCTAATGAACCTGTTACTACAATTTTCATTTTTCTATTTTTCTTTCCTATAATATACGTTATAAGCAATCTATCTATTTGGGGAGATTGATTTAAGATCTGAAATATTTCCCCGAACAAAGTTTAATGTAGTAAGTAATAATTAAAGTTTCAAGCATACCGCCGATTTTTTTATTCTTTCGGATGAGTGTAATAATAAACAGGAATATCGCAGCAATTTTATTTCGTGTCCGAATAAATCAGTATAATCTGTGGTCGGGATTTCTCCCGCAATAAAAACGGTAGACTTCTCATTGACGATTGATGAATGAGGATAGATGAATGAGGAATTTAGGATTAAGTGGATTGAATTTTTCCCGGGTGATACCGCTTGCTTTCAGTCGAACTGATTAGTAATTCATTCAAGAGTACAAGTATTCCCCATCTGGCTCTAGAGACTCATTTTTTACCGCTTAAATCTTAGAATATTTTTAATCCCGGCTTCCATGTAGAAATTGTCCAAACAACTATTTCCCCAGATATTGCTCAAATATTTAGCAATGTTTTAAAAAGAAGTAATGTAATCGCTGTATCTATTGATCGACGAGTATCGGATTTATCGGGGGAATTAATTAAAGTTTGTTCAAATATGGGAAGGGTATTAAAACCACCAGATTCAATTCATTTAGCCACAGCATTGATATATGAAGTTGACGAGTTTTACACAAATGATGATAAATTGCTTAAGTTGAATGGTATTTTGACGGTCCCAAATTATCATATTTTGAAAATCATTAGACCACCATTACCAACACAAATCACATTGGGGCTGTCTTAAAATGAGAGAAAGTTATAGAAACCTTAGAAAATTTGTTCATTTTCATAATTAAATTAAAATTTTTTCCGGTATAATCTTGANNTATTTTAAAAGGAAATATGATGGCGGATTCTATTTTTTTTATTGATGGATTTAATCTTTATCATTCGCTTATTGGAACTTACCCTGGCAAACAAAATTATAAATGGATTGATTTAAAAAAACTCTGTATGAGATTTTTAGAGCCAAAAGATTCTTTATTGGACATTTATTATTTTACAGCATTATGTATATGGGATTCGAATAAAGCAAACCGGCACCAGATTTATATTTCCGCGCTTGAAAATACAGGAGTGAATGTAATAAAAGGGAAATTTAAAACTGTTACAAAAAAATGCAGGGGGAAATGCAAAGAAGAATATCAAACTCACGAAGAAAAAAGGACAGACGTTAGCATAGGGGTAAAATTATTTAGTTTAGCAAATGATTATGAAAAAGCTTTTGTAATGTCTGCCGATAGTGATTTGGTTCCCGCCATTGAAGAAGCAAGAAAATATTTCCCAGATAAAAAATTTATTTGCGTGATTCCGGTGGGGAAAAAAGCAGAAGAATTAAAAAGCATATGTGATGAATCAAGAAAAATGAAAGAAAAACATATATGCTCTTCCCTTTTCGATAAAGACATTACACTTGCAGATGGAAATCTAATATCATGTCCTGTTGAATGGCGATAATCTTTTCTCAAAATACTCCGATAATCAATTATCTATGGAATTAAAATAAACTTCGATTTTGTTATCTAAACTAATTTCAGTGACTTTGTTTGATTTTAATAATGCTATAGCTTCTTGTGCGGTTTTTACTCGTACCCAACCCTCCGGTTCTGTTCTAATATCATCTAAGTATATTTTCATAATTTTAACGAGTCAATAATAATTTAAAGGGAGCTTTGAAAACAGGAGATACTTGCTAATAAAAATTTGACTAAATTTTAACATTATCAATTATGGAAAATGCGCTCGTCAGATATTCTAGAGCAGGTGATGTCTTTCCGCTGGAAGAAGCTCGTGGAAAGTTCCTGCAAAGTGTAAAAGTGGTTTTTGATAAGACTAAAAACAATCCTGATAAAATAACGGATTTGAAGAAGATTTTTGAAAAAAATAAGGACTCAATGCCAATATATCTGCATTTAGGCGCCANNCCTTTATTTTTTGAAAGATTATAAAATTAATGTAACCAATGAATTTATATCAGGGGTAACCCAACTTTTAGGGGAAGATACACTTGTGCTGAATAAAAAGTAAAAATGATTGAATTTTTAAGTGAAAAAGTTAGTATATTTAACTATACTCACTTTTTTGGCTTTAAATTGCATGAGCTTTCGTATATAGATCTTTATGCAGGATGTGGGGGCCTTTCTTTGGGGCTAACTAATGCAGGGTGGAAGGGGATTTTTGCAATAGAAAAAA
>PLNZ01000179.1 GCA_003142915.1 Ignavibacteriales bacterium
AATTATGATATCTTTCCTATAATCTACATTATAGAAAATCAATCTACAAAAAAGCTCAAGTTTCTTAGAACTTGATAGTTTAATAAGACATACCGGGTCTTTTTTTATTTACTATTCAGTCAAAAGATATTTTATTGCATCTACCGCCCAATATGAATCATTTTCATCACGCATCAGATGACTTAAAAAACTCACATCGTCACCCATCGTAAAAATTGGTAATTCATTAGGATTACCAAACCCGGCGGCTGAGAAGAGGCCATTACACAGACAACGTGCTTCTTTAGCATCTTCAAGTTTTCCCCCTTTGCGCAGATAATCATTAATGGGCTCACTTGAGCAACGAAACCCAATTTTATTGTCAGACCGTTTATATGGAACAAGTAGTGCAGATAAATCGCATACTCGTTTCCGTTCATTATAAATCGTGGAATCGGATTGTGTCCCATTTAGTTGAACTACCTTAAAAGGGAAACCTGTTGGTGATGCTTTTGAGTCAGTTCTGATAACTAATTTGTCGCAATAACCTAAGCGTCGCATCTCATTACGATAAGATGATTTCATACCGGAATTGTCGCATAATGCAAATATAGAACCAGCCTGAATACCGACAGCGCCTAATGCCTGCGCTTCTGCCAAGCCCTCAGGTGATGCAAGTGAGCCGCCTACCCAAAATGGAATACTAAGTGATGCAAGGTTTTTAAAAGATACTTCATCTTTTTGACCATAAACGGGTTGACCTGTTTCGTCAAATACTCCGTTTTTTCTGGGAGGTGCGTTATGGCCTCCGGCAGTAGGCTTTTCTACAACAAATCCCTGAATACTATTAGCCGGCAGGCGTTTAGCCATTAGCGATGCCAAAACATCTGTTGATACAATCGGTAGAAATTCAGGGCGCTTTAGCTCCGGAAATTTTGTCTTAAAGAATGTGCTTGGATTGAAACTGATAGTCTCAGTTCCATTTTTGCTTCCCTCGACAATTACGCGATAACTTGGGATACCTCTCGAAGCTATAGCATCTAATACACCGGGAATCTGAAGTGTAATCCCGGCTCCCATTGTTACAAAATCTACGCCGGCAAGCATTGCTCCGGTGATATGATAAATGTGTGGAATTTGGATCTTCTCGAGATAATTTACACTGATGGGACCTGAGTGACCTTCCTTTGCGAGCCAGACAAAGCTAAAGCTAGCCGCTACCGTAAGCTCAATAAGATCACGACGGGATTGCATACTGAAAGCAGGCAACTTTTTAAACTTATAATCAGCAGGAATTCCATCAGCAACGAAGTATGTTTTGATGATGCGTTCAGCTATTTCCGGAAATGGGAAATGCTCAAGTGCCCGCCGGTAATGTCCGTGCGGATCTCCTGACTGTAGAACACGGGCAAGAATTCGTTCTGCGGTAACACACGAAACTGTGCCGAGCGCTCCGGCACGGGAACAGGCATTAGCCAGAAATGGGGTGGATATGTACACCCCCATCCCGCCTTGAATAATTTGGGGTAGACGAATTTGAACTCCTTTATAAACGAATTAATAAAACTAAAACAAGTTAATTTGACGGATGAACTGTAATTTTGCTCCCTATATTATATATTTTAGGAAATCAATTTTCATTAGTAGGATGTCTTACTTTTCGGTGTGCTATTCTTCAGTAAGGAACTCAAAAAGTTCGGGTATAGCATTGGTTGCTTTTAATAATGCCATTCAAATTTCCTAAATTTAGTGATGAGGAAAATAATTTCATTGATCCGTAATTCCTACTATAAATGTTGCGGAGGGAAAGTATTACAAAAGTATTACAATTAGAATACTTGAAGTTATAATCCGTCTATAAATTTTAATAATAGGCTAATGAATCCTTATTATAGAATTTTAAGTCAAAAATTGAAAACATGACATTTTTACTAATGAGAGCGAAACGAAGGTGTGTGGGAAACCACGACCGTAGTGAAGTGACAATGTCCAAGATGAACTGAAGGAAAAAATGTAAGGTGGGTTGGGAGTTTTAAGCTGGGATTAAACGGATTAGTCTAGTTTTAGGACAGCTCAAATTTATCCAGGACTACTGCACTTTTTACAGAGACATTAGTATTTTAAAAGAATTATTATTACACAATGCTTGACCATGATTCTATTCTTGATTTTGGAAGCGCCATTTAAATTTTATTTTATCTCCACTTCAACCACCTGACTTGTATCTATACCTAAAATGTCAACCACTTTTACCATTATTTTGTGTTTCCCTTTTTCAGTGTATTCGTGTTTTGTGCTGGTTAATTCAATGTTGTTATTCTTTTTTGTTCTGAAACTTTGCCATTCGTTTAAAAAAATGAAATTTCCTGTCTTTTCTTGTTTAAAATTTCCGTTGCTGCCAATTGAAATAAATTCGGGTTTTTCTTCGCAATTGAAATGTATTGCCCAGTAGTCAATCCAGTCTGTCCAATTTTTTGTGAGCACTTCACGGGTCATTTTGTTGTTTCTCTCTTTGGTGATTTTAACAATTTGACCGTTCTCAATACCAATACTGCTGCTGCCCTTTTTCAGTTTGTCCTCTAATACTTCTATGTCGTCTTGTGTATAGTAAGTGGCAAAGTTGGTGAGTTGAATTTTTACTTCTTTACCTTTAATAATGGGCTTTGCCTGAAGGTAAGCCACATCAAAAAACTTAACTTGCTTTTTGTCAACCGCCCGCTTATCAAAAATATCCTGAGGAATGTAGCGCAAACGAATATCAACACCTTTCTCCCGGAGTTCTTCTTTTATGTAGCTCTTATCGCCGGTTAAACTCATTTCAAACTCAAAGCCCAAAACATCAACCTGAGTAATCAGGTTGGTTTTGCACTCCTCAAAAATTTCATCAATTAAAGTTTTAGTAACAGGATAACTTAAAGGACCAATATGAACAAAGCGACCTGCTTTCTTACCATGCAACATTTTGTAACCATCGATTCGGGCTGCACCGTAACCGTCAATAATGAGAGCAATGTATTTTTCCTGTTTTTGCTCAAACAATTTTTCATATTCCTTCTTAGGTAAACCAGCGGGGATACCAAAGAAATGCTGCCTTTCATATTTGCCAAGATTGAGAACTTCAAAAGCATGGTAGGGCTTGTTTTCTTTTTTTAGTTCACGCTGCACTTGTATCAAACGCTTTCTTGTAGTGTGAACAGAGAATCTTCCAATGTCTGTTGTTATCCATTTCCGTTTCAGTTTTTCTGCTACGGCTGCTGTAGTACCGCTACCACAAAAGAAATCAGCAACTATATCATCTTCATTGCTGCTTGCTTTTATTATACGTTCTAAAATAGCTTCGGGCTTTTGAGTTGGATAATCTAGTCTTTCCATTGCTTGCGAGTTTATGAAATTAATTTCCCAAACATCTGGAGCTATTGTTTCACCTACTTTTACTTCTACTAATCTGGCATACTCTTTCAAATTTATCTGCCCCTTATTAACAGCTTCATCAACTTTTGCTTTGTCATACACAATTAATTGAGGTTGTCTTCTACCTTCTATCATTACAGAATTTCTGTCCCATCCTTTTTCGTGTTTTAACTTCTGACCTTCTGTTGTTTCTACAAATACAGGGTTCATTGAAAACTCATTACTCTTAGAATAAAAAAGAATTGTATCGTGCATCTTTTGAAATGTGCTACTTGCCGCAGTCCATCTACGGTAGTACCAAACTATTTCGTTGTTGAAATTTTCAATTCCGAAAATGTCATCCAGAATTAATCTCAAATAACTACTTACTCTCCAATCACAATGTAGATAAATACATCCATCTTCCGCCAATAGATTGTGCATGAGTTTTAGGCGTTCATACATCATTGTGAGATAAGAAGAAATTCCTTTTCCCCATGTATCACGGTAAGCAATTTCTTCAATCACACTTGGCTTCTTGGTTACTTCATCATCACAGCTATTCAATTGTATCTGGTAACTGAAATCTGCACCAACAGCAAAAGGCGGATCAATGTAAATGAGTTTAATGCCTCCTTGTTTTTCTATCTGCTCACACAAGGAACCGTTAGCAAGCGATGAAAGAATAAGTTTGTTATCGCCCCAAATAAGTTTGTTAGTCCACCCTTTATTTTGTCTGCCTTTTGCATCAACAGAAAAAAAATCGGTTTGCTCTACAAGCTCCTTACGCGGTTCGTCTATATTTTCAATTGAATGAAAAGGCAAAACCGAATTTGTAACTTCTTCTTTTCTTCCGTTCCAAAACAGAAAAACATCTTCATCATCAGCAAAGAGTTTGTAGATGTATTCTTTTGGCAACGATTGTCCTTCCTGAATATAGCGGAGGATGGTTTGTTTATCGTTATCAGATAAGTTCATAATCTACTCTTCAATTTTTTTGTTATCCTTGTTAAGTTGTTTGAAATTTTTTGATGTTACTACTTTCTTACCTGATTTGTGTTCCAACTCCCGGCGGGCATTGCCTGCAACGGTGCCGCCTTCTTTAGCTGCATTCAGGTTCTTGTTAAATCCTATGGCATTTTTGTTACGGGCAATTTCCGTAGTAGATGCTTCCCCGAGCATAGAAAAAATAAGTTCAAGGTCGGTCATGTGGTCACGCAAATTCTCTGAAGATTTTGTTAGACCTTTCAGATTCTTGTATTCGGAAGGTGCAAGCCCGAAAGTGGCTCTACTGATTTCGGCCATGAGTATGGAATATTCTTTCCCTTCTTTCACCTCACGCTTATTCCATTCGGATGTTAGCTCATCCCTAACCGCAATACCCCTCATTCTCTTTTCAATCCACTCGTCACTGTAGCCCTTGGCTTTGTATATCTCCCGCATCCGTTGTGCAGCAAGTTCAGGGTTTTCAATTTCATTCAGCCGTTCCTGGCCAACTTTAGCCAGCCAAATCTTAAAAGGTTCGGCTTTGGGAGAAGGGATTGTTTGTATAAGTCGCAAAAGTTGTTCAGTATCTGCCACATCAGTCAAATAAAATTTACCATCTGATGATTGCATTTTCAGTTGACTACAATTTGTAGCCAACTGGCTTCCTTCTTTTTTTAATCGTGTTTTAAGCACACTCCAATACTTTCGCGGATTGGGGCTTTCAGTTAATATTTCAATTACATCCACTATGGAGAAATACCATTTCTGTTCCTGCTCACCCCATTGCGAGCGAATTTTTTTGCTTTCAAATAATTTGATGTTGCTCATATTTCTTTCAAAACTTAATTCTCTTGATATAATTAGCTTCCATTTTCAAAATATGACACTTTCACACGGTTTAATTTCATTCCTTTTCTAACCGCTTTGACAATATCATAGTTGTTTGCCTTAGGCGGATAGAAGCAATTGAATCATAATTTGGACTTAATAGTAAACAGTTTTACTACCTGCTCAAAAGTATTAATTGAATTGCGTTCTCTTTTCCATATATCTTCTTCAATGTATAGCGGAATGTACTTTACTTCGCTTTGTTCACTGTTCACATCGTTGCACCAAACAACAAGTCGCTTAATTTTTCTGATGTCGTCTAAATCTTCTCTGCCTTTTGTTTCAATTATAAAAATTTCTTTCTCTGTTTTTTTCACAATGAAATCCGGATGGAAATCGTGTATGTTTCCATCTTCACCTTGATACTCAATTTTGAAATTGAGTTGAAGAAAATTTTTTGCGAAAGAAATTATGTCAGCATCCTCAAAAAAACCCGCAACATCTAATTCAAAATCATTATCGGCAATAACTTTGTTGAACACTGATTTTTTTGCTTTTATGAAACCCTGATTCTTCACAACAATAGGCCGTGCCTTGCGAAGCTGAATGAATTGTTTTATTTGCGCGCTGCCTTTATCTTTAATTGTGAGATGGTCAATAGCTTCTTTAAACGAAGTGAAAATTTTCTCTTTAACATCAGGCTCTGAGAGGTTGCGAATTGTTTGCGGATTATTGAGGTCAACCGTTTTGTCGAAAAGTTTTTGCGTGATAAATTGTTCCACTTTCGGAAACAGAATGTGGAAGCCACCGAATAAACCTGACTGGCGCAAAATACTTTTTGCAAAGAAGCCGACCACATTACGGTAATCGGGAATGATGTCTTTGAAAACGGTTTTGTGTGCTTCATAGCCGTCAATGTCAACGAACACAATTTCTTTTAACTGATCTGCTGAATATATTTTGAAGGCTGCGGGTTTTACTTTCAATGCTGCTTCGTCAATATCCTCTAAATTTTTGAACTCACGGTAAATGCGTGGAGATAAAACAGGGAGCTTGATATCTAATTCATCTAAATTCTTTTTTGTATTTTCATTATCTACTTCAACTATCAAAGGTGTTCCGGATATAGTGCCTTTGCCCATTGCTCTGTAACCTAATTCAACTCCCTCAGTTTTGATGCGTTCAACAAAGTCAATGAATGCTTCGGTGCCAAGCACAACTAATTCTTCTTTAAAATCCATTTGTTCAGGAAACATTTTCCTTAATCCTCTGCCAATGGTTTGCTCAGGTAATATTTTTGATTCAGCGCCGAACGGACGCAAGCCAACTATGGTAGAAACATTGCGAACATCCCAACCTTCACGCAACATCAACACAGAAACAACGGCTTTGTAGGGTGAAGTGTCGCTGTCAACTGCATCAGCGGCTTGACGAAGTATATCTAATTCTGTTTTAGCAGCTTTGGTAGTTGCGTTTTCATCTACATCACCTTTTTTGTTTGTATGAATTATCAACACAGCATCTTTCAGTTTTGGATAATTCATTTCAAGGAACGATTTCGTTTCGTTAGCCTCCGCTGTGGTAGTTGTCATTACAAACAACACGGGAGTTTTCTGGCTCTTTAAATTTTCATATTGTTTCTCCCATTCAATGTAGCCCAAGTGAATGTATTCACGATAGCGTTCGGTGAATTTGTCGGAAGGTTTTTCTTCCAGTTTTGCTCTTGAAGGACCATCAGGCAGCACAGGTGTTTTCACTATGTTTTGCCGAATGGCTTCCACTAAAGGATAGTCGCAAATTGTTTGAACAAAGATTGAACCATCATTGTGCTTTGGTGTTGCTGTGAAGTCAACCTGAATACCTAAACCATGCTGCGTTTTTAATTTAAGTTGATTGTTGATGTCCTGAATGCTTTTGAACCATTGCATTTCCGGATCGTGAATATGATGTGCTTCATCATTGAACACAACAATGTCTTTTATTTTATCGCTGCGAAGAATTTTGCCTAAGTCAATTCCGCGATTGGTGTCTGCATCGGGTGCGGGTTTGGTTCCTAAAAATTCTTCATCAAGCGTTGGTTCTTTTTCTTCATTCAGATAAACGCGGTGAATGTTTGTGAGAAAAAAATTTCCGTCTTCTGTAATGGGCTTTACATCATCCTGAATGTGAAGCGTGAGTTGGAAATCATTTTTCCAGTCACGATCAAACATTCCGTTGTCAGGAATAAGCGGTTCCGTTTTAAAAATTTTCAGATAGTCAAAGTCCTTGCGAAGGCGGTTCAATACAATGATGTTTGGAGCAATTACCAGAAAATTTTTTGATAGCTGTGAATTGTTTTCGTAAAGTTTGTGAAAGTAAGACCACACAAGTGCAAGCGCAATCACTTTTGTTTTGCCAGAGCCGGTTGCCATTTTGATTACATACCGTGTCCAGGTTTCATCAAACATTCCGGGGCTTACTCTGCCAAGCGAATCGTATTTAATCAGTTCATATTTGTCTCTTGCTTTTGCAACTTCATAGAGATAGATAATGCTTTCAATAGCTTCCTGTTGGGCAAAGTAGAAGCGAAATTCATTTCCTGCTACCTGGTGCGGTGTGTTGAACCAAAATTGAAGAAGCTGTTTACTTGCTACAGATGCACCTTCGTAATTCCTTTCACGCCACTCTTTTACTTCTGTCCTGATCTTATGCACCATAGGAGGCAACAAAGTTTCATGTGCTGTATTGAAAAGGTCGTCACCTGTTACAGCAGGTACCCAACGAATAGAAGGGTCAAGAATGGTGAAAGGGTTTTTCGGAAATGTGGGCATTGGTTAATATGCTTTCAGTTTTATAAAAGTTTCAAATTCGTTTTTAAATTAAATTTAGTATTATTTGTAAGGGAAGGGCTATTTTTATAAGTAGGTTTTTTTTTCCGTCTTTAGATTTACCTGCCCAAATAAGTTCAGTCATTTAATCCCTCTGCTTGGTAATTTGGATTGAAGAAATATTTCTTTTACTAATTTATTAAAAAGAATAGACTTATAAAAGGAATTGCCGGAAAGTTATCCATCCTTAAAATTAAAAGTAAAATTGACCGGTTAATAAATTAGATCACATAATTACAGAAGGACGATATTTTAATAAAAAATATTATATATGATGCTGAAAAAGAGATTAGTTGCCCCTTGTTATCTATTTGTGTTGCGAGGAGATTAAATTCAAAAACAGATTTGGAACCTATTAATTCGTTGGTTCATTGGATTGCACTTTCGATTTCCTTGCCGCTAAGGTCGTCTGCAACTTTCGCTTTGCGTTCAATATCTTCAGCAGATTTGTCATATTCTGCTCGATTTGAAGTTTCGTCAATTTCTTCGGCTTTTCTATTTGTATTACCTTTTATAAAATGTTATCATCAATATAATAAAGTATTAAATGTTAATTATACTATAATGAAAGCCTACAAAAGTAGGTTTTCAGAGGATATTACCGTAAGAATATTGTAAATAGTTCCCCTAAGTTATTATAATGCAAGCACTATAGCGGAGAGACAGGGATTCGAACCCTGGTACGCCATAAGGCGTAAACGGTTTTCGAGACCGTCCCATTCAACCACTCTGGCATCTCTCCTTGAAGTATAGATAAACAATTTTCTGACGCAAATTTACTCATCAAATTTTCAGCAGGCAAATAATTAAAATTTAAATTGAGCTGAACATTAAATGAACTG
This sequence comes from Ignavibacteriales bacterium, assembly GCA_003142915.1. GTDB lineage: Bacteria > Bacteroidota > Ignavibacteria > Ignavibacteriales > Ignavibacteriaceae > FEN-1297. Next base: position 8,894 of record PLNZ01000179.1, read on the forward strand.
ATAATATAAGCAATGCACCGAGAATAAAAGATATAATTACAAGTCTTGTATGGTGTTTCAGCATTTCTCCAAGTACGGCATGAATTGAAAGATAAACAAAACCTCCCGCTATATGTCCCATTACAGCGCTTAGGAATGATGCAGGTAATTTCGATTTAAATAGGAAATAACCGGCAATCGCACCTATTACAGTACTGAATTCTACAAGCGTTACATTACGAAGTACTTTACCCCTGGAATAGTTTGAACCAAACATTAATGCGGCTAATGCAAGCCCTTCCGGGAATTTATGAGTGGCTATTGCAATAAAAAGGGATTCGTCATGCCCATTCCCGGCTCCTCCGGTTGACAAGGCAATACCATCTAACAGCGAGTGAATAGAAAGTGCGGTAATTAATGTTAAGACTATCTCAGAGAATTTTTTTGCAGTCTGTGCATCAAAATGACTTGCAGAGCATGCAGGACAAACGTGAGCAAAGTATTTACTAATAAACCAGAATAATAAATAACCGGATAAAGCGCTAAAAAATATTTCTATAAAATTAAGACTTTCAGCGGCTTCGGGTATTAAGACAAAAACCGCAGCACCCATTAATGCTCCGGCGGAGAAGGAAATTAATGCACAAAATTTTTTATGGTCTAATTTTATAAAAAATAAAAAAACAGCTCCCGATATAGCTGAAATTACCGCAATTATTGCTTTTAAAAGAATTCCTGTTATCATTTAATTTTTTAATAAAGAATGTAAATTTATTAAAACAAAGATCGATATGAAAATTAATTAGCATTTCCTTTATTACTAATATGGTGATTTATACATTATATGGATGCAGTTCTATTCAAAATTGCTTGATGAAGAAATAAAATTTTTGGTAAAGAAAGAGCAAATTTTTATATTAGTAACTCATGTTACGCAAAAGATATTTAAAATAACCTCCGAGGTTTAATCTTTCCGGGGTCGAATTCCCCGTCGCTTGCGACGAATCCTGGCTCCGTATTTGTATTTCGATACCCCGTCCGCTTGCGGCGGGGTAATTCATTAAAATTTTAATAACTGCATAACATGAGTTAGTAATCTGAATATTGGAAAGGTGCAGGAGTGGTTTAACTGGCACGCCTGGAAAGCGTGTGTATCTTCACGGGTACCGAGAGTTCGAATCTCTCCCTTTCCGCTCCCTATTTTTGTGATGCGAATATTGCGAATATAAGCTGTATTCGCATTTCTTATTCTCCCTGATCCTCTCAAATACACCCAAATTTACCCCCATTTGGAGACTTTCCTTTTTTTGAGTACACGGCTCTTTGGTGATTAAGTGCATAAAACTGTTTATTAACTTAATATAAATACTAGGTTTTTTAGCTGTATAAATAATTTTCCAGTCATAATCCGTATCCAAGCATAACCGAAAATGAATTCAGTTTCAAATTGGTCACTTCACCATCAAATAAACTATTGCTGAATTTACTTAATCCGAACTCATATTGTAAATCAAGAGGAACGTATTTTTGCAGATTAATGCCTGTCCCGATAACAAAACTATATTCCGGGCTGTTAACTTCCGAGTGATTGATAGTTTTATAGTAATATGGAGGAGGGGACTGAGGGGTGGATTGAGGAGGGTACTGATTAGCTAACATAATATTATATGCTTTGATATCGTAAATATTGTCAACACTTCCATTAGTGAAAAAATCAAATTGGGGGCCGGCATAAAATCTTGGTTTTAATTCTGTGACTCTTAATGAATATTGAAATAGAATTGGGAGCTCGATGAAATTAACAAAGACGTCTTTATGAATAGGAAAGAAATAAGGGGCAAGTAACTGATCGAAGCCGCCTCCCTTTGAGCTATATAATAACCCTGATTTTAATCCAAATTCATTATTGAAACTTCATACTAAAGATAAACCTGCGGTAAAATCAACATATGAACCGGCTAAAGAATTATTTCCATTAAATGTAAAGCCCATATATGAACTGCATATTCCTCCTACCAATTCAATGGAAGTTAAACCATGATAATCATATTCAGGCTCATTGATAATATAATCCTGGTAAGACCCTGTAACCGTACCAACAACAGCACCTGCAATGGCACCAACCAAACCAAAAACAATAGCACCAGCAACAGCCCCTGATTGTGGAGAAGATTCAGTTTGGTCTGCTATATGATCTGCTTCTTTAATGCCGAATAAAATCCCTGCCAATGCATAAAGGTAAGCGCCTTCTCCCATTCCTATTAACCGGTTATTGTATGAGATTGAATTCACTCCCGTCGTACTTAAAGAAATATTTGTCTTTGTCATAGACATTTCAGGAATAATATCATATAAGAATACCGAATCATTTTTTATCAACATATCCTTTGATGTAATTAAATCACCATTATTTAAAAGAATTTTATGGATTATTTCACCAGTATAATAATAATCCGTTTGTTCCATATCCTTAATTTCTGAATTACTATATGCACTCTTATATTCCAATCTTTCTAATCCTTGGGCTTCAAAAAATATTGAATCCGGACTGATGGTTAATTTATCAGCATCATAAACTTCATTGGAGTCTGTTACAACTTTTACTGTACGGTCATTTACCTCTTCATTTATTTTATTATAAAATTCTTGGGGTGATTTAAAATCCTTTATGGTGTGTATATTAACGCAGCCTGTGATTAGTAAGATTGAAAAGCATAGTGTAATAAGAGCGTGTTTCATAAATGCCCCAAATTATAATTTATATATATTAACCATAATTTTAATACTTAAATAAAATTATATAAAATAATCTTATTAAGTCAATTAACGTAATATTTTAGTTATAAATGGGTATTGTTTTGTGCACACTTTATATAAGTAGTAAATAGACTACCCTAAAGTTGATTTGTAAGGTAATATGGAACCAGACGGCCCCCGTCATTCGATGCAGGAGGTAAGAACACGGTCANNACCGCAAACAAATTCAAGTTAAAATTTTTTTATTGGGTAGTTTTTTTAAGGCTATATAAGGCCGACGATACACAACAAACACGCCCATTCAAATTCAGATACAATTTTTACTTATGAAATTTTTCTATAACCTATATGAAAAAAATCCGCAAGTGTTATACCGCCGGATATTAACTTTATTTCTTGGCACATCAGTCCTTCACGCAGCGAACGCTAAACCCGCATACCTTACCGCCGTAGCCATATAAGTCGATACCACTATCATAGCTGACCAGGTACAAGTTGAATGCGTCGTAAGTATTGCTGCCCTCCGTAGAACTCCAAAAGTAAGCGTAGCCACCTAAATCGTAGAAGCCACCAATGTCACTGCGGAAGCCCGCCAACAGCGCGGAAAAGCCGCTTATATTTGTACCAGCTCCGTTTCCATAACCTTGTCCTATTGCCTTCAATGCATTTCCATCCTGGTTTACAGTAGCTGTTAATGTATCAAATTCATTTAAGTTCGGTATGTGCCATCCACTTGGACATATGCCTTGTACGTTTCCA
>PLNZ01000155.1 GCA_003142915.1 Ignavibacteriales bacterium
TTCTGCCGGAAAAGGAATATCGTAAATTACTTTGCGGAACCGTTCTTCAATTGTTCTTAGTTCTTCTTCAATATTTAAACGCCTATTCTCTTTATTCCTCAAAAGAACAATTTCTTTTTTTAATTCCTCAACCTGCCTGCTAAGATGAGTAAAATTTTCTTCGTTTCGTAACAAATTATTTTCCCATTGTAAAAAGTACAGTTATTATTCTACATAAAAATAATAATAAGCAATGATATTTAAGCATATTTGAGGGGGAAATATAAAAATAATATGCATAGGAATTTGGATACAATACTATATGGGTTCTACTGTTATATAAAATTAATTCATATACCTATTGAGGCTAATAAAGCGGAAACAAGAAAACCGGCTGTTATATACTATAATATCATGATAAAAGGGACTGATTATGTTGACATTGATCTAAAATAGTATCAAGAAAGATATGAGCGGCAAAAGATAGAAATTCGTTTTCTGTTCTTTGCCCGCATATTATGAAATAAAGTTATTCCAAATCTTTCCGCATTTGTTCAAACTGTTCCTTTGATATTTCACCTCTTGCATACCTCTTTTTTAATATATCCAATGCGGATTCTGCCGGTAACTGCATATTCCTATTATTCTGATTTCTGCTAAACGAGTGAACAACCAGCCAGATGACTATTACAATAATAAGCATCCTGAACATCCAACCGAACCAAATTCCTCCCCAGAAAATGTCATGGAAAAACATAAATCCTCCATTTAATATAAAGAAAGATAAGACCTCCTTAATCAAACAGCAAGAAGGGACACAACCCTCCTGTACTTTACCGGCTATTCTATAATGCTATAACTATCTATCCGTTAATTCATTTCCCGGAAAAATTAAATATATAAAGGACAGCAGTTTTTTGTGAATGTCTTTAATAAGACTTTTTTCCATGCGGGAACAATTTCTTCACTCCTAAACCCGGCTTTAAATATAGTTTGAGCCACAAGTTTGCCGGAAATTCCTTCTACTTTTACCGTTAATATTTTCCCCGGCACTTCTGTATTTATATTCCAGTCTACAATTCCATTTAAATTATCTAAGTGAGTTTTAAGTTTTTTTACCGCTTCATTATCGGGAACATTTGTTCTATAACTAATAATTTTCATATAGTTCCAACGTTTCAATCTTGTAATCAATTTAATTAAATAAATAATTTTATATTTTAAAAATACAAAAAATAATTTTATTTATTAAGATTAAGTCTCAAGAAGAATGAGTTAGTTCGAATGAATGACGAATAAAACAGAATATGCTTAAAGATAAAATGAGTAAGAAAGGATGATTTAGAGCGAGCGACGGGGATCGAACCCGCGACATCCAGCTTGGGAAGCTGACACTCTACCAACTGAGTTACGCTCGCATTAAAATTCAGGACAAAAATGGAATTATTAAAATTTATATATTAATAATTTACATTAAAGTTCATAAAACTTCAATATGAATAATATTATCAATTTTTACTAATTTTATTGAAGACTCGATAATAAAACGAGAGCCCGCAATGTATGACTCCCTTTTGAAGATTATATTTAATACATATAAAGTTAAGGATTATTTAAAATGAAAACGGCATTTTTACACTAATTACTTTAACTTGCCTTTTATTATTTATCACACAATTTCAATTTTTTTATTAATATCTTTTATTAAGATTTAAAATAATAATGTTATGCCAGTATAGATATTGATTTTTAATGGTTTAACTATAAATACAACTAAAGGAGGATATTAATGGCAACAAAGGATCAAGTACTAAAACAATTAAATCAGCGAGGAATAAAAAATATAAGTGAAATATATTATAATCTGTGTACTGCCGCTTTATATGAACACGCAATTAGAAGAAGGGAAGGATCACTTTCACATTTAGGTCCGATTGTTGTTAGAACAGGCTCTCATACCGGGAGAAGCCCTAATGATAAATTTATAACCAAAGAGCCTTCAAGTGAAAAAAATGTATGGTGGGGAAAAGTTAATACACCAATAGAAATTGCAAAATTTGAAAAAATTTATTCAAAAATGATGGCTTATATCCAGGGAAAAGACATCTATATTCAGGATTGTTATGCAGGTGCAGACCCTCAATACAAACTGCCTATTCGTATAATTACCGAAAAGGCATGGCATAGTCTTTTTGCCAGAAACATATTCAGACAATATAAAGATCAAAATGAACTGGATAAATCAACACCTGAGTTTACCGTTATTGATATGCCTGACTTCCAAGCAGACCCGGAAACTGATGGAACACACTCTGAAGTATTTGTAATACTTAATTTTGGGGAAAAGTTAGTATTGATAGGCGGAACTCATTATGCCGGTGAAATTAAAAAATCAATTTTCACTACTTTAAATTATTTACGTCCGCTGGAAAAAGTAATGTCCATGCACTGTTCTGCGAATGTAGGGCAGAATGGAGATGTTGCTATTTTATTTGGACTTTCCGGTACAGGCAAAACAACTTTATCAGCCGACCCATGCAGAAAGTTGATTGGAGATGATGAGCATGGCTGGAGCGATAACGGAGTATTTAACTATGAGGGC
>PLNZ01000458.1 GCA_003142915.1 Ignavibacteriales bacterium
TTATATGCATCTGATAAGTTGTTATAGCTTCCCTGCATAAGTAGTCCAAATTGCGGAACGCCTGGCTCTTTTACTTTTGCCTCTCGCAGTTCAAAATTCACTGTCCCTCCAATAACATCGGCATCCATATCCGGAGTTACTGTCTTTGAAACCGATATACCTTCAAGCATATTTGATGAGATCATACTTAAATCAGTACTTCTATCGTCTGGGTCAGAGGAGGCCATTTGAACTCCGTCGATCATGATTTTATTGTATTTTGGTTGAAGGCCGTCAATAACCACCTCATTCCCCTCGCCTCCACTTCTAAGAACTGAAACACCGGGAAGCCTTCCTACTGATTCAGCTGCGTTCGCATCCGGCAGCTCTTGAATTTTGGCTGCAGTTACCACATTGATTATCTGATCTGATGAAAGCTGCTGGTTAATAGCTTGCTGTTGACCGCTTGCCTGTGCCGTAACGACGACCGTTTGACCCTCAATACCTACTGGTTCCAATTTAAAGTCTTTTTTTATATGCGCTCCTTCCGCTACCTGGATTTCTGCTTTTTGCTCTTTGTATCCGATGTATGTAACATGAAAAGTATATGATCCAGGAATTACATTTGAGATAACATATTTCCCTTGCATATCTGTTGCTCCGCCCATACTTGTTCCCACAATAAGGATATTGGCGCCAATGAGGGGCTCTCCTGTTTTAGCATCTTTAACATATCCTTCTACACTTGAATTTGCTGCCGGAACAGCAGAACTCATGAGTATAATAATAAAAACAATAATACTTGGAATAAGAAGCCATTTACGCATTTTGTTTACCTTAATTATTAGTTAAACTCTTAGAAATTTATTTAAAGAATATACCTGTCAACTGCAATGTCGGTATCAAGACCTCTAACGAGGGTGATTATGATAATATTATTTATTCCATTAGTATTGGACGAATTCTTATTCTATAGCAACTCCAACAACAATTTTTTGCTTACCTGTATTTTTTTTAACCAACACCAATATTTATTTTCTTTGCGTTTTTAATCCCAAAAATTTACGACCTTACTTTATCTATTATTATCAACAACTACGGAAAACCCTGAACCATTCAAATCTTTCTTTGCAAATTTTGCTTCTATAGTTTTTTCTTCACCCGGGAAAAGAGTAATAAAATTATCGTCCCAAAATGTTGGAAGCACTTCTTCGTTATCATCTTTTTTAATTATTGCAAGACGGTTCATAAACGAAAGCTTTTTTGTATCATTCTTAACTTTCACCTCTACCCAGTATTCCCCATTTGTTTCTTCAGACTTGTATGTTATATCCGGTTTCACATTTTCAAGCCCTGACAATTCTGAAAAATCAACAGGCGTTTTTGATGATTCCCAATAAATATTACTCGAAAGAATCTTCCCGGTATTATCTAATAATTCAAGTTTTACAAAATAAACCGGAGTTATTTCTGAAAGTTGCGGTATACTAAACACCTCTTGATAGCGGTCCGCATCCATATTTATTCCCATTTCGCGTTCCCACTTTACTTTCAGATTGAANNATGTGTTAATGACTGATATATCATAATCATTCGCATTCAACTGTATATGCAAAGGCTCGCAAGCATTCTTGACATAATAGTAGCCTGCATTGGGATTTAAGAACCAATCGTACATTTCCCAAGCAAAATCCGGATAACTTGCATTCAATTTCCATATCATTACACCGCTTGTTATATCCCACATTCGAGAGTTTGCTGCTTCAAACATTGCTCGATAGTTGTCGGCGTTTACCATTTGTGCGATGCGCGCATAATCGGCAACACTTTTAGTTTTGAACCCATAATAATCTCTAATTGCATGGTCATAGGCTTTAAACGCATAACCATCTCCATCCCAGACTCCATGCTCTGCCCAGACGCTGTCCAAAGGAAATAACGGATTCGCAGTATCACTTCCCAGATTGAAGATAAACTTTTTTAAGCTGCTTAGAGTAGAAACTGCGTCCATTCCAAGTTCATTATGGAACATCTGGTTCGTTACACTATCTATGATGTTGAAATAGTAAGGTAAAGGATACCATGTATAATCGGGGGGGCCATTATCAGTAGTTCCAACAGGGAAATCATCATTTATGTATGGGGTCAATTTTTTCCAATCCCACCATATTGCTGTCGACGCAAGAAATGGTCTGGTATTATCTAAACTTTTTAGATCACTTTTTAGAGCAAGATACAAATCCGGTCCCGGTATATTTTCATTTTCCGCACACCATGCTACTAAGCTTGCATTATTCCGGTATCTCAAAATAATATCACGTTCGTTTTTGATCGCTAAAAAATGATCTAACGGTAAATATGCAGTTTTTGTCCCTGGTGTCGAAGTCCAGCATTGATAAAAGTCTTCCCACCACATCACCCCGTATTTATCCAATGCTTCCATGAAGTCATTCGATGGTGCAGGCATGTCTTCGCTGGATACAATATTGACATTTGCATTTGCCATAAGCCTTACCTGATCATAAATATTTTTTTTGCTATTGTCTAACAGCATATCGGGCTGAATCCAGCCACCTTTACAAAATACTCTTTCTCCATTTATATAAAAAACTCTACCGTATTCGCCATTAAGTTCTTTTATTTTACTTGTAACTTCCCTTATTCCGAAAATAGTATTTTTCTTAACGGAGATTTTCCCATCGAGTTCAAAACTCAATTCCAAATTATGTAGATTCTGTTCTCCATAACCGTTAGGCCACCACAGGTAGGGATTTTTAATAGTTAATTGTGGAAAATCCTTGTAGCTTAAAAATACTGTCACTGTGTCATTTGAAGGTACTTCAACTTGTTTTTCAAATGTTATGCTTTCCATTTTTCCCGGGAATTTTTTTATAAAATCTCCCATATTCATATCTGTCAATAAATCTATTTTACCTTTAAAAATGCCCCTTTGTTTTATGCTACTTGTATTATATAGCGTGGCGCTGATACTTAAGTTTGCTATTGTTGTATCAGGTAAAGATAAATTAGTCACTATGTATGGATTGATTATATCTACTTCGTTGGTAAAACTAAGATATACATCTTGATAAATTCCCATATTTCTATCCCGCACAGGAAGCGCACAGTCCCAGCCACCGGATATTTTGAGGGTTACATCCTTAAATAAATCTTCTGCCGGCCCACGGTTATCGCCGAATACCTTCATTTGTATACCCGGTATTCCGGGATGATCTACCGGATATATCTTTACAGCAAGGTAATTGGTTTCTTCTTTCTTTACAGCATTCGTAACATTATACTTGAAACGCTGAAACATCCCAACCATATCACCGGAGTCCGCAATCATTTTTCCGTTCAGCCATACTTCCGCTCTATAATTTATTCCGTCAAAGTTTAACCACACTTGTTTCCCTCTTTCACTATCCGGTATATTAAACTCTGTTCTGAACCAATATGGATTTTTCCAGGGATTCACATGATTAGGTAGATAACTGAACTTTGCTAAATCATGATCGGTATTAAATTTATCTGATATATCAGGAATTAAATAATTATTCATATCTAAACGCGGATCCGGATAGATTCCATTTTTTACTAATCCGTTAAGAACAGTTGTTGGAACCTCTACCGGGAACCAATGGTCTGCTGAATAGTGTCCAGTAGAGATTTCTTCGCCGCTTGAGTTTTCCAAAACCGTTGATTTTAGCTGCCACTTTGATAAAAGAAGATTTTTATTATTGACATCATTGTTGTCTTGTCCAAGCAGACTTTGAGCTCCACCTATAATAAACATTGAAATAATAATTTTTGTAAAAAGTTTCATCTATTTTTCCTTGTAATACACATTCAAATAAATTTAATCACTCTTATAAAGCTAAAGATGCCGCACCTATGAATCCGGCATTAGCGCCAAGCTTTGCAATCTCTATCTTCGTCATTTCAGCAGGCACGGGACAAATATGTTTACGTAAATTTTTTTCCAAAGAGGAAGAAAAGAACTTAAAAGCGTTAGTTATTGATCCGCCCAATATTATGATTTCGGGATCAATCAAATTTATAGACCAGGATATTGCTGCCGCTAAATGGTTACCAAATTCTTCCCAAGTTATTAAAGCATTTGCATCACCATTTTCAGCCATTAATGCAATTTCTAATGCAGACTTTTCTTGGGAAGCTATGGATCCAGACTCAGAAATTTCTTTATAAATTTTAGAAACGCCGGCGCCGGACACAAAATCTTCAATAGTCCCAGTCAAATAAGGTGAAGGCCATATTTCACCGGCTGATTCGGTAAAACCATTAAGGATTTTTCGATCAATAATTATTGCACATCCAAGTCCGGTACCAAGAGTAAACCCGACCACATTATTTTTGCCAATACCGCTTCCGAAAAGTGTTTCACCATAAATTAAACAATTAGCATCATTGTTCATGAAAACCGGCAGGCCGAAATAATCATGAATTGTTTGTCTAAGCGGGAAAAAATGCAAAGTCGGCAACTGAGGGCATTCGAGAATAGTCCCGTTTTTTATATCTAAAGGTCCTGTCACACCCATTCCAATACCATATACATCAGAGACTCTTGAGCCTAAACGTTTAACGATCAATTCAATGGAGTCTGTAATACTATTAATAATTTTCTCTGGTTCTCCATTGCTGTTTGTCGGAATCTTTACCGGTTCACAAAGTATTTCTCCTTTTTCCGACATTGCACCAGTCAATATTTTGGTTCCTCCAAAATCTACACCTATCAGAATTTTGTCTTTCATTATTTAACTTTCAGATTCTTTAACATCTAACCTGCCTTTACCAAAAACAGCCAATATAAATACATAGGTAAATGCTATTAAATTAATAACCATAGCCCATTTCATGTTCATGAAACCGCCAACTGCGCCAACAAGCCAACCCAGGATAGCTCCTCCAACAATAGCCGTCCCTAATATTCCGGATATAGTACCATGATTAGAATCAAAACTTTGAATTGCTGCGCTGAATATTGATGTAAATGAGGCACACGTAAAATATCCGACTAGGGCAAAAGCAATTAGAGAAATATTTGTATTACCTAAGATTGCAATTATTAAAAATATAATTGTACCAAAACTGTGAAAAATGAAAATCTTCTTTTCA
>PLNZ01000253.1 GCA_003142915.1 Ignavibacteriales bacterium
CGCAGCCTGAGTTACTCTAACATTCCATTGAGCATTTTCAACAAAAACATAGCTATGTGGACCTATTGACTGGCAAGTTGAAGGAACTAAATAATAACTGCCGCTGGTAAAATTATAAGCATACCAGGAGTGGGTAGACCCTACGGTAAAACCCCATGCTGTTTTTGCAAGTTTCTGTTTATTATAATCAGGATGTTCTTTAACCCATTGCGCAACTGCCTGATCCTGTTTCCACAAAAGAGGTGTACCGTCTATAGGATAGCTTTTAGGAAGACTCTGCTCTTTCACCGGAACTTTCATAATCTTTTTCTGAGACAATGCAGAATATGAAAAAATAAGCGTGAAGATTACTAAATAATAAAGAAAACGCATATTTACCTCAATATTTACTCACAAATTAAAAAAATTTTACCCCAAAGATCACGACGTATAAATATCAACACTCAATTAAAAAATATTCTCTCTACAGATTAGCTGACATTTGGAAAGAATGGCGGCTGACTATTGCCTCACCTTAGATATTATTTCGTATTTTTTCACATATATTACATTAGGAGTCTTAGTATCGTCTATCTTTTCAAAAAAGATTTTTGCCGTCTTCCCCTGATTATTAAGAAGAAAATCTTTTGTTTCTTTGTCGCAATCAAGTATCATTATACTTGACGGACCGGTTTGTATAGCTAAGTGTGTGAAAGGTTCATTACCAACCACTACAACCTCACCAACCATGTATTTTGCCTGCAAAGTATTATATGATCCCGTACATCCGGATATAAATAGAACTGCAATCAAAATTATTACCGGCATAAGTTGTTGTTTTACAGTCATTTAAAATTCAAGATTTTAGAAGTCCGGCTTTTTACTAAGCTATACTGCTTTCCGTTGTAAAAACGAAACTGATACTCTACAAGTAAATGATAATTATTGAAAAACGCAAATGCGCTGGAGCAAATTTCTAACCCATGTTACGCAAATTAAATAACCCCGGGGCGCCTGTCCGCCGCTAGACGGAAGGAAGGATTTAAGTCGGGGTATAGTAAAGCCTTCCCATGCCGCTTCTTCTGCACTCTTATCATCCAAATTGTATTTACAATTCTTTTACAAATCATTAACGGGATTTTTTGCAAATTTCAGGTCATAAGGAACTAATATTATAACGTTGATTTGCAGTTAAAGTCTGTAATATGCCTATGATTTATCACAGCCTGTATAAAAAATTGCAGGATGCTTTTGAAAATGTTGTTACTACTACAGAGTTACAAGATCTTTCAATAAGAATACGAAAAAGAAGTTTCACTTCAACGGGAACAGCTATAATCAATTCCGGTTCACTAAATTCTTTTTCTGATAATTACGATAAAAAGGCTTATAATGAGGAACCTGATGCACAATTCCTGACGGGTATAAATGATAGTAATATCTCAAGTAATAATTCATTTGAATATTTCACCGTAGAGAATATAAGTAATTCGCAATCAAGCGGTGTAATATTTCTATTTCACGGCTTAAATGAAAAGAAGTGGGATAAATATTTCCCGTGGGCGTATGAGCTTGCCAGGCAGACAGGCAAAACCGTTATCCTCTTCCCGATAGCATTTCATATGAACAGGGCTCCTTATGTATGGTCGGATTCCCGTTTGATGAACAAAGTCGCTGTACAAAGAGCTAATAAATTACCAAATGCCAAAACATCTTTTATAAATGCAGCCATAAGTGAAAGACTTGAAGCAAGCCCTCAAAGGTTCTTTTTATCCGGCTTGCAGACATATATAGATTTTTGCGGTTTATTAAAATCAATTAGATGCGGCTTGGAAAAAAATATCCCGCCGGAAGCAAACATTGATTTTTTTGGCTATTCTATCGGGGCTTTTTTTTCCTTACTCCTTTTAATGGATAATCCTTATAAAGAATTGGATAATTCCCGTCTTGTTATATTCTGCGGCGGAGCTACTTTTGATAATATGATGCCTGTTTCCCGGTATATAATAGATATGAGAGCATCTCAATTTGTAGAAAATTATTTTGAAGAGCAGCTAAATAATAAGCCATTAATGGAAAAGAAACTTGAATATTATTTCAGCGGTGTGTCTATTGAAAAGAGTTATTTCCCAACTTTGATTAATCAAAAGCACTACAAAGACTTGCGTGAAAAGCGTCTTTCCCGGATACATGAAAGAATAAGCGCAATAGCATTAATTAAGGATGAAGTTGTACCTCCGTTCGGTGTTTTAAATAATCTAAAGGGAGGGCGCAAAAATATCAATACACGTGTGGATGTCATGGATTTTGAATATCCTTACGATCATGTTACGCCTTTCCCGTTAATCGAGAAATACAATCTTCAGGTTGATAAATCATTTAAGCATATAATGGGGAACTCTTCCGCTTTTTTATCATAAACTTTAGAAATTTATCCGTTTTACAGTTATTATTCCTATCATTGATGCAAAGAACAACTACACATTTCAAAAAGAACTATTTTTTACTCATAAATTTGAAGCAATTAACTAATCACCGGTAAACCGGCATTTATTTTGAACGGAGATAAAATGAGCTTAGAAATAAAACATGACGAAGACGATAATAAATTTTATACAATTGTAGACGGCAGCGAAGCCTATCTTAGATATATAATGGATGATTATAATACAATGGAAATAATTCAAACCTACGTGCCGAATGAATTAAGAGACCGGGGTATAGCAGGTAAGATTGTCCGCAAATGTTTGAGTTTTGCCGAAGAGAAGAAACTTAGAATTATTCCTACTTGTTCTTATACGGCAGCTTTTATAAAGCGCCATAAGGAATTTGAAAATCTTTTAGCATAAGCGAGTCTGATATATTTAAAAATAAAAACGGATATCCGGGGCGAATATCCGTTTTTTTTATTCTATGTAATCCTATTACTGCAAATTTGTTGTCAGGACAAATTCCACACCTGCCAGCGCTTTTGAAACCGGGCAGCTTTTTTTTGCATCTTCAGCAAATTTCTTAAATGCGGGTTCGTCTATCTTTTCAACACTTGCTTCACAATGGACTTCGATTTTTGTTATTGAAAATCCGTCCCCTACTTTATCAATGTGAACTTTATCTTCAGCCCTGACAAAATTCACCTTATAGCCTCCGCCGGAAAGCATATTTGAAAGAGCCATTGAATAACAGGCAGAATGAGCTGCGCCAATTAATTCTTCCGGGTTTGTTTCATCACCCTTATCAAATCTTGATACGAAATTATACTTTACATTTTTCAAAACTCCTGATTCCGTACTAATATTTCCGCTTCCGCTTTTTAAATCTCCGCGCCATTCTGAATTAGCTTTTCTTATAGGCATATTTTTTCCTTTTTATAAATTGATTTTAATTTGCTCGAAATTATAATACTTTTGATCTTACTTGTCAAAATAGTCATATCCTGTATCACATAAGTAAAATCATTTTCTGATTTTTTGCAGTTATAAATATGAAGAATGATTCCCAATCAATTATATTTTCCTTGCCTGTTTGCAAATATTTTGCTTATAATTACAATATTATTTTTAAACTCAAGTGGAGTTTTACATGTACATCAAATTAAATTTTATTTTATTCTTTTTGATGGTTTTTAATATGGTTATTTACCCGCAAACACTTCAATATCCCCAAACAAATAAAGATAACATTAAAGATAATTACTCCGGTACTATTGTCAATGATCCATACCGCTGGCTGGAAGATGATACGGCAAAGGCAGTAAGCGAATGGGTAAAAGAAGAAAACAAGGTTACATTTAATTACTTGAGTAAAATCCCTTTCAGAGATAAGATTAAGGAACGTCTTGAGAAACTCTGGAACTACCCAAAATATTCTGTCCCATTTATGGGAGGCTCTCACTATTTCTTTTTTAAAAATGACGGACTGCAAAATCAAAGCGTATTGTATATTCAGGATGATTTGACAGCTAAGCCTGAACTTTTTTTAGACCCTAATAAATTATCATCGGATGGGACTGTTTCATTAACTACTTATGCTGTTTCTAAGGACGGGAAGTATTTTGCTTATGGTACTGCATCAGGCGGCTCGGACTGGAATGAGTTTTCTGTTATGGATGTATCCGCAAAGCAAAAGCTCGGCGATAACTTAAAATGGATAAAATTCTCGGGCATTGCATGGTATAAGGATGGATTCTTTTACAGCCGTTATCCCGAACCCGAAAAAGGGAAAGAACTTGTTTCAAGTAATGAATATCATAAAATATATTACCATAAAATTGGAAACGATCAAAGTCTTGACAGTTTAATTTTCCAGGACAGCGCTGCTCCTAAATTATTACTGGGTGCGCAGACTACTGATGATGAAAGATTTTTAATTTTATACTTATCAACCGGGACAAGCAATAATGCAGTTTATGTAAAAGATCTTGAGAATCCCAATTCCGGTTTTATAAAAATAGTTGAAAATTTTGATAACAATTATAGTGTTATTGATAATTTGGGAAGTAAGCTTCTTGCGCTGACTAATAAAAATGCCCCGATGTTCCGGCTTGTATTAATTGATCCCAAAAATCCTGATGAAAAAAACTGGGAAACAATTCTGCCGGAAAAAGATTATGTACTGCAATCCGCATCAATTATCGGCGGTAAATTACTTGTGGAATATACTAAGGATGCTTATAGTCAGGATTATATATATGATTTAGACGGGAAATCGGAAGAAGAAATTAAACTGCCCGCTATTGGAACCGTCGGCGGATTTAGCGGAAGGCGGGAAGATACAACTGCTTTTTATGCTTTTACTTCTTTTACTTTTCCTACAACTATTTATAAGTATGATATAAATTCAAAGTCTTCATCAGTGTTATACAAGCCTGAAATTGATTTTGACTTTAGTAAATATATAACCGAACAAATATTTTATAAGAGCAAAGACGGGACAAAAGTCCCGATGTTTATTGTTCATAAAAAAGATTTAAAATTAAACGGCAAAAACCCGGCTCTGCTTTACGGATACGGCGGTTTTGATATAAGCATCAATCCGGCATTCAGCATTTCGAGATTGATTCTTCTTGAAAACGGGGGTGTACTGGCTATAGCTAATATTCGCGGCGGAAGTGAATATGGTGAAGAATGGCACAAAGCGGGTATGTTTGGTAAAAAGCAGAATGTATTTGATGATTTTATTGCTGCTGCGGAATATCTGATTAAAAATAAATATACATCTCCTCAAAAGCTTGCAATTAACGGCGGCTCTAACGGAGGTCTTCTAATAGGCGCTGTTACAAATCAACGCCCTGATTTATTTAAAGTAGCCGTTCCGCAAGTCGGCGTAATGGATATGCTGCGATACCAGAAATTTACAATTGGCTGGGCATGGGTAAATGAATACGGATCGAGTAATGACTCAACTCAGTTCAGTTATCTGTACAAATATTCGCCAATTCACAATATTAAATCAGGGATTAATTATCCTGCAATTCTTGTTACCACAGCAGATCATGATGACAGGGTTGTCCCGGCACATTCATTCAAATATATAGCAACCCTGCAAGAAAAGTACAAAGGCAGCAACCCTGTTCTTATAAGAATTGAAACGCTTGCAGGACACGGAGCCGGGAAACCGACTTCAAAAATTATTGAGGAACAGACAGATATTTGGGCGTTTATTTTTAAAAACCTTGCGATAAAAACTATTTACTAACTGAAGTTACGCCAATGATATTTAATATTAACCTCGGAGTTTTGGTTTCAACCTCGGAGGTTTAGNNAACCTCAGAGGTTTAGCTTCAACTGTATTTATAAAAGCGAATAATATGGGAAAATTAATATTTTTAAAAATCATTTATCTAACTTTATTGGTGTTGATTATGAATACTGAAATAAGAAGTCAAAATTTGAACTCTGAAAAAGGTGAACCCCTAACGGTTGATTCGGTTGATTTACAAAAATATATTGGGCTTTGGTATGAGATTGCTAAAATACCTAATAGCTTTCANNCCAACTTATAAATTGAGAGAAGACGGGCGTATTGATGTAATTAACCGCTGCATGGGAAACGACAGCAGTATTAATGAAGCCAAAGGAATTGCAAAGGTTGCAGATACAAAGACAAATTCTAAATTAAAAGTTAGTTTTGTAAGAATATTTGGAATTTCATTATTCTGGGGTGACTACTGGATAATCGGTCTGGATATAGATTATAAATACGCTATTATCGGCAGTCCAAACAGAAAATACGGCTGGATATTAAGCCGAACCCCAAAACTATCTCATGATGTTTTAAACAAAATATTCGAAATACTGACCGGTCAGGGTTACAACCCTAAGGATTTTGAAATGACGGAACAGAATTAATAAGTCACCTTACACAAAATTTTTGGTGTGTTACGATTTTGAAAAAACACACCCGTTGCCAAAGGCTTCCCTCGTTGCACAGGGTTAAATATTTTTCATTATAAGCATTAATTAATACTTAACTTGTTACGTCCAAATATATTACGGTCATAGCGCTTCAGGTTAGGTCGACGCCTATGCGATAACAATCGGAATTAATGAGGGGACAGAGGTGTTTCACCTCCTCCTACTCTATTAAAGTTCAACGCAATCAGACAAAACAGTCAGAACGGCATAAAGGTGACAAGGTGCGCTAATCAATAATTCACCATGCCGTTCCGGTAAATTGGGGCTAAAGGACTTTATTTCACCCTTTTAATAATTTCCCTAATTTTCTTCTTAAATCCCTGATTTCAGCATTCTTTTTAGTTAACTGGTCGTCTTGAACTCGCAATGAACTAATTAATTTCGTGCTTTTTTTACGGCTGCTGCGTAATTTTTTCTTCAGGCAGACATTTTTATCTACCAACATGATAATTAATTTCTTATCCTTTTCCGGATCGTTAGATGCAGGAAAATTGTAAAAATTAATATTAATATTCCCCGCAACTTTGCGAATATTGTTTTTTTTAACCTTCTGTTTTTGCATTAGGCTCCTCTGTGTTAGTGTTCGAAATTCCCTTTTTATTTAAACCCTTTATATTTAGAAAGCCGCTTCCTCAATTCTTTGTTTTCTTTTTCCAGCCTGTCTATATAATTTCTTTTCTGCTTTAAATCTCTTTTTAGTTCTTTTATTTCTTCCTGTGCATTGTTGCTGCTGTGTGAATTAAATTCTATATCTCCTTTAATATTGCCGAATTTATTATCGGAAATTATCTGGCTGTTTATTGTACTCAAATCAATACCGGCTTTATCGGCAAGCCTTTGCATAAACTTATCTGTCTGCCTGTTTATCGCATCGGAAACACTCTGTTTTGATATTCCCAACGCCTCTCCAAGTTCATCAAGTGTATCATATTTCTGCCTGATTGCTCTTATTAGCAATTTCCTTGGAACTTTTTTATCCACCGGAATATTTAAATATTTACTTATTTTGTCGGTTTTTACCATTGCAATAGAGCGAATAATAGTAATACATAGAAATAATACTTAACATAAACGTATATTGTACGTATTATTACATCAAAAGTTAATTAGCGTTTAGTAAAAATAACCCTGATAGATATAAATAAAACTATAAATAATATAACTCAAAATCAATAAAATTCTTAATTAGCTTAAAAAAATGTAATAACTCTTTCGAAATGTTAATAAAAATTAACTTTAAAGTTTCCAATTTCACAGACACGGATTTGCACTGATTTACTCTCTCGGAGGCATTTTCATAAGCTCCCATTCTTCACGGCTTGGACCGTAGATACCCGGGACTTTCAATCCGGCCTGTCTCATAAGTACGGTCATTTGAGCGCGGTGATGAATTTGATGTCTTATTAATACCGTAAGTACCTGCCCTTTTCTCCATTTATCACGAAACATCGGTATCTCTTCTTCCAGGGATTCATCCTGCCAATTTTTTGTTACATTATCAATAACTTCTTTCGCAGAATTCTCATACTCATCGGCAATTTTTTTTGCGCTTGCCGGTAATTCAGTCTCGTCCGTAACTTCTTTTATAGGAAAACCGGCTTGAACTAATGTCTTATCGAGAGAGCAGACTAAATGCCACGCAAGCCTGCCAAGCGTTCTTCCTTCTTCGTCAACCTTTTGTTGAAGGGATTCGTCTGTAAGAACTCTAAGAAGTTTTAAAGTTGCTTTAGATTCAATATCCCAGTCTTTTTGAAAGTCAGATATTTTATAGAACATAAATTGCCTCACCTATTTTTAAAAAATGTACAAATATTAACTTAAACCTGAAAGAATTTCATTTAGCTTTTCCAGGTTTGTTCTCCAATCCGCCTGCTTAGTTCTCTCATGTTCAACTACATCAGGGGCGGCATTACTGACGAATTTTTCATTGGAAAGTTTTTTATTAATTCCTGAAAGAGCGCCCTCTAAGCGGGTAATTTCTTTTTGAAGACGGCTCCTTTCAACATCAAGATCTATCAAACCGGACAGGGGAATATATATCTCACAATTCTTAAGCACGGTTGATGCGCTTGCTTTCGGCTTTTCGATATTTTCATCGACGATAATTTTGTCCACCCGCGCAAGCTTTTTTACATATTCGATTTGATATTCTTTTGTCTGCGAGGATTTTATATGCGCCGTTACAAACTTTGACGGAGGTATATTCATTTCACCGCGAATATTTCTTATAGCGGTTATAATTTCCTGAACAAATTCCATTTCCTTTTCTGCTTCGGCATTTATCAATTGATTATCTGCTTCCGGGTAACGGGAAATAGAAATGCTCTCGCCGTCTTTTCTTTCACTAATTAAATGCCAGAGTTCTTCCGTTATAAAAGGCATAAACGGATGAACAATTTTTAATAAGTCTTCAAATATTCCAAGCGCTCTTGTAAGAACAGCAGATTTAACTTCATCGCTGCCGGTATAAAGCCTGTTCTTAGCCATTTCAATATACCAGTCGCAGAAGTCATTCCATACAAAAGAATAAATTATTTTTGTAGCGTTATTAATGTCAAATTTTTCCATAGCGGTATTTAGCCCGGAAAGAGTATGATGCAGGCGGGAGTATATCCATTTGTCGGAAAAATCAATATAACTGTTTTTTAGTTCGTTGGTAACGGGGATATTTTCTGCATTCATAAGCAGGAAACGTCCGGCATTCCAGATTTTATTTGCAAAGTTTCTTCCTATTTCGCACTTATCGGCGCTGAAAAGGACATCCTGCCCTAAAGGCGCTAAATATATAATGGTAAACCTGAGAGCGTCTGCGCCATACCCGGCAATAACATCAAGCGGATCGGGAGAATTGCCGAGAGATTTGCTCATCTTTCTTCCCTGCATGTCCCTTATAATGCTTGTAAAATATACATGCCTGAACGGAATATCTTTTTTGAAATGAATACCCGCCATAATCATTCTGGCAACCCAGAAGAAAATAATATCGGGTGCGGTAACAAGAGTATCTGTCGGATAATAATAATCCTGTTCTTCATCTTTTCTAAAGACGTCATAAGCCCAAAGCCAGCTTGAAGCCCATGTATCCAGAACGTCTTCATCCTGTACCCAATTTTCGGAATCGCCGGGCGGAATAACATCGCAGTAAACTTCTTTTGTTAATTTATTATACCATACCGGGATGCGATGCCCCCACCATAGCTGCCGTGAGATACACCAGTCCTTTATATTACCCATCCAATGCTCATATGTCTTTATCCAATGGTCGGGATAAAACTTAATCTTTCCGCCTTTTACTGCTTCCAGGGCAGGCGCGGCAAGTTCGTCCATTTTCATAAACCATTGCTCGGAAAGGTAAGGCTCTATCGGTACTCCGCCTCGTTCAGAATAACCGATTTTAGTTTGATAATCTTCAACTTTTTCCAGCAGACCGAGTTTCTCAAATCTTTCTATAACTTTCCTGCGGGCTGCATACCTGTCAAGCCCCCTGAATTCTTCAGGAACGTTGTGATTTGTAGAAGCATTATCATTAAAAATATTAATAAACTCCAGGTTATGGCGTTTGCCCATTTCATAATCATTAAGATCGTGGGCAGGAGTTACTTTTACAGCCCCTGTACCAAATTCCATATCGACATATTCATCGGCAAATACCGGTATCTCTCTCTGGGTTATTGGAAGCAGCACTGTTTTCCCGATCAGGTCCTTATATCTTTCATCGTTAGGATTAACTGCTATACCCGTATCACCCAGCATTGTTTCCGGACGCGTTGTTGCAACCGTAATAAATTTAGCCCTATCAAGAACAGGATATTTCAGATACCATAATTTCCCGTTAATAGTTTTATAGATTACTTCCTCATCGGATATTGCAGATTTTGAAGCAGGACACCAATTTACCATCCTGTAACCGCGGTAAATTTTTCCTTCCCTGTACAAATTGACAAATGTCTCTATTACTTTTTTATAATAATCATCATCCATTGTAAAACGTTCACGCTGCCAATCGCAGCTTACGCCGAGCTTTTTTAACTGCTGTATTATTATGCCGCCGTATTTTTCTTTCCATTCACGGCAATGTAATAAAAATTCTTCGCGCCCGATCTCGAATTTTTCAATCCCTTTTTCTTTAAGATAATTTACAACCTTAGTTTCCGTAGCAATAGAAGCATGATCCATGCCCGGCACCCAGCATGTATTAAAATTCTGCATCCTTTTAATCCGGATCATAATATCCTGAATTGTATTGTTCAGAATATGCCCCATTGTTAACATGCCGGTAATATTAGGCGGCGGAATTACTATTGTATATGGTTTTCTGTTTTTATCTATTTCCGAGTGAAAATAGTCATTATCAAGCCAGTATTTGTACCATTTGTCCTCAACTACTGAAGGATCGTAGGCTTTCGGGATTTGTGAAAAGCTTTTTCCGGTCATCAATCTCTCAAATTTTTCTGATTTTTAATATGTAAATATAGGGAAAATTTGTCCTCGGTGTTAAGATGAATCCGGTGCTCTATAATCTATGTTTAATCGGAGAGCCAAAGTCCTCTACTTTGTATTCCCATTCAAGAATCGAAACCTTCAATACAATATCTCCCCCGAAAGCTATTTATTTCTTTATAAAAGCAATGAATGAAAATTAAAGACATAAGATATCCGGATAATAATGCTTCCATGAATCATTTAATTTGCCTACCATATAGAAGACTACTTCTTTATATTTAGACCTTGATTTTTTACAACTTGATAGAAAATAGATGACGGAAATAATCGGGTCTTGCCTCGGCGCTTCTTCCATTTCTTTTGTAAGAATAAAGGACGAAAACGGGCTTATAAATATAAAAGATGTGCTTACGGTACTGCATAACGGAAACCCTAAACAAATTTTCAGGGAAAAATTAAATCAATTTGCTGCGGCTGATAAATCTTATCACGGAAATATCCCCGTAGTTGTAACAGGCAGGAAATTCAGAAAACTTGTTAAGTTTACAAATATTCCCGAGCCTGAAGCAATAGAATACGCCTTTACATATATCAACAAAAATAATGAGCCTTATTCAGCTGTTGCTTCTTTGGGCGGCGAAACCTTCATGGTTTATTCAATTGACGATGAAGGAAAAATCTCGAATGTAATAACCGGAAATCAATGCGCCTCCGGAACCGGGGAGTTTTTTCTTCAGCAGATTAAAAGAATGAACCTTGGAATTGAAGAAGTTGTAAAAATTGCAAAAGATGCCGAACCGTTTAAAGTCTCCGGAAGATGTTCTGTCTTCTGCAAGTCCGATTGCACGCATGCATTAAACAAGGGGATAAGGAAGTCTGAGGTCGTCGCAGGGTTATCTTACATGATGGCTGAAAAAGTGGAAAACCTGCTTAAAAAAGTTAAGCCGGGTAAAGTTATGGTTATAGGCGGCGTAACTAAAAATACGGTTGTTATAGACTTCCTTAGAAAACAGATTCCCGGTATCATAATACCCTCTGAAGCAGCTTATTTTGAAGCTTTGGGCGCTGCTCTTTATGGACTTGAACATGAAGTGAATATAATAGACGACTTGAATGATATTTTTATTGATAGAAAAAGCTCCTTTGTTTTCCACCAGCCGCTCAATAATTTCAAGGATAAAGTTTGTTTCAAAACTTTGGAAAAAAGTAAAGCAAAAGACGGCGACGAATGTATACTTGGGCTCGACGTCGGTTCCACAACTACTAAAGCGGTAGTTATTAGAAAATCCGACAATAAGATACTTGGCTCTGTTTATTTATATACGCTCGGTAACCCTGTTGAAGCCTCTAAAAAATGCTATGCTGAACTATTAAGGCAAATACCGGGGAAAATAAATATTACCGGTATGGGGACTACCGGCTCCGGCAGGCAGATTGCAGGGCTTCACGCCTTAACCGAAGGCGTTATAAATGAAATTATAGCGCATGCAACAGCGGCAGTTTATTTTGATCCTGAAGTTGATACAATTTTTGAAATCGGCGGACAGGATGCCAAGTATACATATATAGTTAATAAAGTTCCCGCCGACTATGCAATGAATGAAGCCTGTTCGGCAGGTACAGGCTCTTTTATTGAAGAATCTGCTTATGAATCTCTCGGAATAAAAGTGACGGATATTGAGCCGATCGCTTTGAAAGGAGATATGCCCCCAAATTTCAGCGATCAATGCGCCGCTTTTATCAGTTCGGATATTAAAACTGCACAGCAGGAAAACATAAAAAAAGAAAATATCGTTGCCGGGCTCGTTTATTCAATCTGCATGAACTATGTAAACCGCGTTAAAGGGAATAGGCCTGTCGGGAAAAAAATTTTCATGCAAGGCGGTGTATGCTATAATAAAGCAATACCTATTGCTATGGCTGCTTTAACCGGCAAGGAGATTATAGTCCCTCCTGAACCCGGTTTAATGGGAGCCTTTGGTGTTGCCTTAGAGATAAAAGAAAGAATTGATCTGGGGTTAATGAAACCCGCTGAATTTTTCCTTAAAGACCTTGCTGAACGGGAAGTAAGTTATAAAAAGCCTTTCATTTGTGTTGGAAGTAAAGAAAAATGCGATCTGGCTTGCTCGATAAATCTTATAGAAGTTGAAGGCAAAACTTATCCTTTCGGCGGTGTATGCAACAAATATTATAATATAATTAATAAGACCAAAGTAAACACAGATAAATATGATTATGTAAAAAAACGGCAGCGCCTTATGTTTGAAAAGTATGCGCCTGAAGTTAAACTTCCTGAGAACGCAAAAACTATAGGTATAAATCAATCATTCCATACACATACAATTTATCCGTTATATTATAATTTCTTTACCAGCCTTGGTTTTAGGGTTGTTCTTTCCGATAAGATCGATGAGAAAGGATTGGAAAGAGAGCATACTTCCTTTTGTTATCCTGTCCAGGTGGCATTAGGTTTATTTGCAGATTTGATTGAAAAAAATCCGGACTATTATTTTATTCCTGAAATNNAGCGGTGAACCGTTTTATCTGAAGCAGGCATTCAAGGATTTAGTTCACGAAGACAAACTGATTACTCCCTTTTTTAATTTTGCAAATGGCTTTGATAAGGAAGAGAAGAAATTTATTGAAGTTGCCGGACGACTGGGAATTGAAGATGAAGCAAAAGTAAAAGAAGCTTTTCATCAAGCCCTGAAAATGCAGGAAGATTATCAGAACGAGCTTTTTGCTATGGGCAGGGAATTCACGGAATTTTTAAAACAGCATCCTGAAGAAATGGCAATTGTACTTGTCGGCAGGCCCTATAATTCTTTTTCGGAACTTGCAAACAAAGGGATAGCTAAAAAATTTGCATCAAGAGGTGTTTATACTATTCCTTACGATATGTTCGATTATAGGGGGCAGGCTGTAGATGATGATCAATATTGGGAAGGCGGGAAAAAGATATTAAAAGCGGCGCGTATCATAAAAAATAATCCGCAATTTTATGCAACGTATATTTCAAATTTTTCCTGCGGTCCCGATTCAATGATTTTAACAACATTCCGTTCATTGATGGGAACAAAACCGTCATTGACCCTTGAGCTTGACGGGCATACAGCCGATGCCGGTATAAATACAAGGATAGACGCCGCTCTCGATATTATTAAAAATTACAGGAGAGTTCAGTATAAAATCAGCGACCCGGATTTTAATGATTTTATTCCCGCGAAAATAGAATTTGATTCGGAGAATGGATATTTTATTTCTTCAAGCGGAGAAAGAATACCTTTATCCGATCCCCGGATTGATATTTTAATACCTTCGATGGGTGACCTTGCAGCTCCTATGTTTGCGGCAGGCTTAAGAAACCAGGGATTCAATGCTATTGCTATGCCTGAAGGAAACCCTGAAATATTAAAATACGGCAGATCAGTTGCAAGCGGGAAAGAATGTCTGCCCCTGCTTTTATGCGTTGGCTCGTTAATCGATTATTTGGAAAATAAATGGGACGGAAAGCAATATGTGGCTTTTTTTATTATTCAGGGAGCCGGTAATTGCAGGCTCGGACAGTATCCTGTTTTTATTCGTGAAATTATCAGGAGAAAAAGGCTCAATAATGTCACACCCCTGATTTTGATGAATGAAGACGGCTTTGCAGGCTTGGGGCCGAATTTCGCCACAAGGGGAATACAAACTTTAATCGTTAGTGATGTACTTGACGATATCCGTTCCGGGATCATGGCTCACGCTGTCAATCATGATGATGGATTAAAAACTTTTTATGAAGAATACGATAAATTAAACCGTGTATTTGAAAAAGAGCCTGCTAAAATTTATAAAGCTTTAAAAAAATTTGCACACACAATAAAAACTAAAGTACTTGCAAGAGTGCCGATAAGCCAGGCTAAATACATTGCCTTATGCGGTGAGATTTACGTAAGGCGGGATCACTTTTCGCATAAATGGCTGAATAAACATTTTGCGCAAAAAGGATTTATTCTTAAGGATTCTTATATAAGCGAATGGGTTTATTATGTAGATTATCTTTTAAAACAAAAATTATTGGAACCTGAAACATCCTACCGGAAAAAGCTGGAAAGATTAATAAGAGTTTTTTATATGAGGATAGCAGAATATAGGATTAAAAAAATTTTAGCCGGGACCGGTTACTACAAATTTTCTTTAACTAAAGTTGAATCTCTTTTGAACAGGAGCAGGCACATTATTCCTTTGGAGTATAAAGGAGAGCCGGGACTTACACTTGGAGTAGCTTTGC
This sequence comes from Ignavibacteriales bacterium, assembly GCA_003142915.1. Lineage (GTDB taxonomy): Bacteria > Bacteroidota > Ignavibacteria > Ignavibacteriales > Ignavibacteriaceae > FEN-1297. The sequence goes on from PLNZ01000253.1 coordinate 15,109, forward strand.
ATGAGACAATTGATAAATATTGCGGGGTAATAAATTTGGGCCCCTTTGGTTGTATGCCCACAAGGTTTACCGAATCACTTGCTGCTACGGAAATGAAAATTGAAAATAAATTATTTGCCGAAAGGATAGTTAATAAAAATTATAAGCTGCCTGAGATTTTTAACGGCAAAATGAATATACCATTTCTAACCATTGAAACTGACGGTAATGTTTATCCGCAGGTTATTGAAGCGCGGCTTGAAACTTTTGCTTTACATGCGGACCGCATTGCCGGTTTAATGAAGCAAGCTAAGCTAAACGGGTATAAAAAAATATGAAAACAGAACCGGATACTAATTGCCGGGCTTTCATTATTAACCTCC
>PLNZ01000314.1 GCA_003142915.1 Ignavibacteriales bacterium
ATTTTCCGCGATATTCAAAAGAAATGCCTGGCAGACATAATAATATTATTTGGCCAATGGTTAACGGTTTTTTTGCAAAAGCAGCACTGGTTGCTAAAAATTATAAAACCTATAATCATGAACTCTTTAGTCTTACTCATTTGGCACTCGATGAGGATAAAGGCAATTATAATTTCAGGGAAATTTTCAATCCTTACAGCGGAAAACCCGATGGCGGTTATCAAGCCTGGGGAGAAGAACGTCCAAATTATCATTGGGAGTCGTGCAAATTTCAAACCTGGTCGGCAACGGCTTATATATCGATGGTTATAAATGGTTTGTTCGGAATGAAATTTAATGATAAGTCATTATCATTCGCTCCATTTTTACCGGAGGAAATCGGTTCAATCGAGTTAAAAGACCTTTCTTATCGTGACTCGAAATTGAATATTTCAATTAAAGGAAAAGGCAATACAATTGAATCTTTTATGATAGATGGTAAAAAACAAACGCACTATTCAATTTCTTCAACTATGCAGGGCAAACATTCCATATCTATTATTATTAAGTAGATCAGGAAAAATGCAAATATAAAAATAAACCGTTAAGTAAATTCTCTTTACTAAAATATTCATTCAATTGATTATAACGTAATGAATTATTTTATCTTAATGACAGCAAATGATTTTGCTTCAGTTTGAATTTTGGTAATTCCATTATTCACGACCCACATAGGATCAGAACCCATTAATAATTTTCTAGTGCCTTTTAGTATACCTTTGATATCAGCAGCAGCAATTTTATCAGATGGGTTAAGAACTACCAATATTTTTTCGCCGTTGAGTATTCTTAAATAAATGAACGGATACTTATCTTTTTGAACAAATACCGGAACAAAGTCAGCATAGCTCGACAGGGCAGGTTCAGATTTATGAAGTGCAATCAATTTTCTCAGGAAATTTAATAGCGATGCGGGATCATTTTGCTGCGCTAAAACTGTTGGAGCGGATTTAGCAGTATCGTACGGCAAATATACTTTTTCAAAAGGAGCAGTTGAGAACCCGAGGTTTTGCGAAGAATCCCATTGCATAGGAGTACGTGTACCGGCACGTTGTCCGTAACAACCTTCTTTAGCAATTTTGTTATTCAACTGCCGCATACCTATTTCATCGCCATAATAAACAAACGGTATATTAGGCATGGTAAAAGCAAAGGTTTGAATAATCTCTAAATCGCGCTGATCGCGGCCGTTATTATTAATACGTGCAATATCGTGGTTACCTACAGGCAAAGAAATATAGCCCTTTCCTTTTGTAAAAGCATATTGTTGAAAATAAAAATGTAAAAAGTGTGAAATATTTCCTTCACCTGAAGATCTGAAGAAACTATCATTGCGGCTAAACAAATCATCGTAGCTTTCGAACCAGTGCATAAAATCAGCATGAAAGCCTGCGTTTACCGCATCTTTTGGATTACTCCATTCGGAAACTATAAAAGCTTCGGGATATTGTTTGTCAAGCATTTTTCTAACATCCTGCCAAAAGAAACGGATACTTTGGTCAGGGTCGTTTTTTACTAAAGATCCTGCCATATCGATTCTAAAACCAGAACATCCCATATCCAGCCAATATTTCATTACATTTTTCATTTCGGCTTTTAGAGCGATAACATCCGGGTTATCAATAGGTAACTGCCATGGTTGATTTGGATCTGGTTTTCCCCAGCCATAGTTTAATGCGGGTTGATGCCAGAAGAAATTAGTCATATAATTTCNNATAGCCCTGGATAAAATTTTCCTTATACTTATCCATATTATTAAACCAGGTGCCGTTAGTCCATATGTACCAGTTGCTATATTTGTTTGGGAATGGGCTGCATGAAGCTTTAAACCAAGGATGATCAATCGAAGTATGACCCGGTACAAAATCTATAATTACATGCAATCCTTTCTCTTTAGCAATTCTGAATAAATCCCTGGCATCCTGATCGGTTCCATAACGCGGAGCAACATGATAGTAATCCGAAACATCATAACCGGCATCTCTAAATGGAGAAACATAAAAAGGGTTTATCCAAATTGCATCAACACCAAGGCTTTTGACATAATCAAGTTTTGAAATAATTCCTTTAAGGTCACCAATTCCGTCTCCATTAGTATCGTAAAAAGTCTGAGGATAAATTTCGTAAAATGCAGCGTTGTTCATCCATTTAGGTCCTGCCGGCTTTACTGATGTTTTAATGGAATCCAAAGCAGGAAAAGCGGCTATTTCGCATTGTTCTTTTGCGATCTGTGCATTACAAATAATACATGTAAACGATGCCACCATTTGTATTAGCCAAAATAATTTTATTTTTTTCATATTATAACAATCGTATATAGTTATAAAAAATAGTTATTGCTGCAAGGCGATAAATTATTTGTAGAATCTTACAACTGTGCTTGATAGCCTTAATCTTTGACTTTATGTCGCTTAAAATTAATTACCATTTGGAAAAACAGTAATCCTTAATTTAGTGCAGCCGTAAGGTACCAGTGTTACCGTTTCAGTTTTTTCACTCAATTCATTTTTCAATTGAACTTCATTGGGAAGCAACGGTGTAAATAACCAAGAACCTTTTTTAATGTTAGTATCTTTAATATACCAGTCAATTACTTTGCCGCGATTATCTCTCTTTACATCCCAATTCTCAAACTTCATTTCAGTCTTATTTTGGAGTGTCCATCCACTTACTATACGTGCCGGAACTTTTAATTCTATCGGTGCATTTTCAATGCTCCAGGGATTATCCGAATAAGTTTTATTAACTACTTTGATCTGTTGTTGTAAATTATTATTTGTAACGCATAAGGCATAATTCCACGGACTTTTTGCAAATAATTCATAAGCAGGAAAATCAGATGTAGAACGCATGTCTTTGGAATCAATTTTCCAGTCCTCATCTATTTTTAAAGAATAAACCAATGGGCCTCTTTCTATAGAAATACCATTCTCTGGTCCTGGAGTAAGTTTGAAAGAAGATGGTAATATAACTGTTACCTTATCGCCATCTTTATATTCCTTCAATAAAGTTAAATAAGTTGCCGGTGTTATTTGTTTTTTTTGTTCTATCCCATTTATTAGTACACTTGCATTACTACACCAGCCTGGAATTCTGACATAAAAATTGAAACTGGTTTTTACTTTAGGATGAAAAGTAAAATTAATAGTGTCTGAGAAGGGGTAGTTTGTAACTTCATCAATGACAATTTCAGTATTATTATTGCCAACATGATATTTTACAGAAGAAGGTGCATACATAGTTGCAGCCAATCCTCCTTTATCATCTGACATCCATGAATTTATTGCAAAATTCGGCATCATTCTATTTACATTGCCGGGGCAGCATTCCGTTCCGGGATTTGGAGCATAACGCATTGAACCGCCCCCGTCACGTATAAAACTATTTCTTGCAGCTATTACCTGATTGGGAGCGGAAAAATATTGAAGTGCCTTAAAATCTTTTGTTACGGAACCCGGTGCAGCATTAAATGCAGCCCTTTCGATTTTATCGGCATAAGAAGCATCACCTGTCGCTTTCAATAAATAAGAGATATTCCAAGTATAATCTGATATATCGCAAATTTCATGAGATTCCTGAGTAGTTGGAATTTGTATATGTTCTGATGAAACATTTACGCCGTCTATAAGCATATGGTATTTATCAAGTTTTTTAAAAGCGGCGATACTTGGTTCTAAATATTTTTTATCTCCGGTATATAAATATAAAATCGCTCCAAGTTTTGATTTTTCCAAATAGGTTACTCCATGTTCAACAGCAAGAGTATCCTTTAAAAACCCTATATCTGAAACTGCAGAATTTCGATTAAGTTCGTTTGACTTCTTATAGATTTCTTTAGCAAAATTCAGTAACGCCGTATCTTTAGATTCGGAATATGCCCATAAAATTATTTCAGTATTTATTGATTCTCTGATTCCAGTATGAGGGAAACGGTCGCCCAGATAATGTTTTCTTATTGCTTCTAAAATTGCAGGATTGTGAGTTGCTTCATATTCTGCCATCCAGGCTCTGAAAAATACTACAAAGACCCATCTGTCGCCTTCATAGTTGGGTTTGAGAAATTTAGGACCTAAAAATCCAGTACTGTCGGGATGTGCCAATACATAATAGATGCTTTTGCGCGCTTTTTTTAATAGAAAAGCATCGTTTAATAATAAACCGCAGCGGGTCATTCCGTCTACCCAATAGCCATTTTGTTCGTATGGCCACCATTTTTCAACACTTTTATTGCCTGTAATGCTGTCAGCCGTCCAGCCTTCAGTATTAAAAGGGTAACCTGCATTCTCCAAATGACCTGTTAACCCATCCCGTTGATTTATTAAATACTGCTTTAACCAGCCCTTGGGTGAAATATCATTTGCAGGAATGGATTTAAATTTGCCGTAATAAGTATATGACTGGGCAAAAATTTCCATACAAAGCAAAAGAAAACATAATGTTATTAATATTCTTTTCATTTCATTTGTCCTATATTCAAAAAAGATTTCAGTAAAAATTAGTTAATATATTTTGAAAAA
>PLNZ01000218.1 GCA_003142915.1 Ignavibacteriales bacterium
CGTCATTGGATTGTTTTAACTCAGCTTCTTTTAACTGCCAGATATGAACATTACATAATCCAAAAGCATCAACCAGTTTTTTATGAATACCGGCATCAAGAACATATTCGTATAGCAGGAAATCAAAATATTTTTTTATTGACGTTTCCATCAGCCAGCAAACGGGACATCCTTCCTCTTCAAGCGCATCGGATAATTGTACTCAGCTAAGACTTCTTTTCATTCTTACTATATCATCATCCTCAACAAAATCCATTCAATATTATCCTTTTATATTTTTCTCTATCAATATCTTGTCTCCATTTTTCAAACGGAGATATTTAGGATTTGTTAAATCTCTAATATCTTGCGTATAAATTATATTGATAGACATATTCCTGTCCAATTCCGGGAATTGCAGCTTATCATTCTCATTTAATTTTTCCTTGAGCAAATGCCTGTCAATTTCATCCCGTGAAAAATATATTTTGCCGCAAACACCGCACCTAAATTGAGTGCCGCTTAAATTTTCAATGGAAAAGGGGATTTTGTTTTTCAGTCTGAACTTCACAGTCATTTTTAATGCTGCCATTTTTTATCCTCTACTTATTGTCCTTGTTCGAATAGCGTCTCCATTTAAATAACTGATAATATCAATGTTTATTGATCAAGTGCCAGCCGATTGCGTTATTCTTCGTCTCAGACTCAAAAAAATTGGAATTGCAACAAGTTGAAGTATAACGGATAAAATTACAACCGCAGGAATCAAAAGAGAAATAGAAGAACGGCTTCAGATCGTATTCTGCCCAATTCATAGTAATGGCATTCACAACCTGATCTAAATTTAAATCAACGAAAAAAGGCGGTATTCCGGCATGCTGCGCATTCAAGCGGTCCGCCGGTTGGTTAAAAAGTATACTCCGGAAGCTCATAGAAAAAAACCCTTTCAGTAGAAGCCATCAATTCTCTAAGGAATATTTACGGCGAGCTTCATCGCTTTTATTATCAAAACATTACAATGCGCATCCTATTGCCTAACAATTAATATACTGCAATGTGCATGTTCACTAACTCTATCTACAGTATGCCCCAGGGAGCCACCCCACAGGCCGGAATGCCCTTGATTTCCCATAACAACTAAATCAAAGTTTTGCTCTTTAGCGTAACTAACAAGAATCTTTGATGGATTTCCGGCAACGGAATAAAGTGGGATAGCAATATCATATTGTTTGGAAAATTCCATTAATTCTTTTTCCAATCCTGCCAAAAAGGTTTCAGCCGCTGCTTTTTCCTCTTCGATTTCACTTACAGTTTCCGGATAATGCGGCAGTTTCGATTTAATCCATATTGCCTGCAATTGTGCGTTAGCTTGTTTTGTCAATTCTGCGGCAGTTATTAAAGCTGTTTTTGAACCATCCGAGCCGTCATAGGCAAGTAAAATTTTTTTATACATTATCCAACTCCTTCATGTTTTCGGGTTTTTTAGCATTAAACAAACGCCCCCAGGCAATCATAATATCAACGGACGGTTGAAAAAATCTTTGTGCGATTAAAGTGGGTATTACTGCGCTAAGAATTACAACCGTAACAAGAATTGTATATTGCGTTTGATCAATAATTTTATTGTTAAGACCAAAGAGTGCAGAAATCGTTCCGAACGTTAATCCAGTTGCCATTAAAAGGGAAGTATAACTTGCTTGCCTATGACGCATTTTAAATATCCGTGCAAACGGGTAAACACCCAGAAGCTTTGTAATAACTTTTATTAAGAAAAAAAATCCTATAATTACCGCTCCCGCCCATAAAGCCGGAAGCGAGACGTATAATCCGGCTTTAATAAAATAAAAGGGTGTAAACATTGCAAAGGCAATACTTCTCATCCTGTTGACCAAGGTTTTGTCTTTCAAAAAAACACCCGCTACAACAAGTCCAATAAGATAAGCCGGCAATACTGCTTCGCTTTTTGCCATAGTAGCCAAACCGCCTAAAAAGAATAGTACAAAAAGAATAAATTTTACTTCCGGTTCGCTTATTCTTGATGTGCCCAACTTTTTTATAATAAATCTTGTCCATTTGGGCATATACCAAAGCATAATGGATAGAACAACAACAAATACTAACAGCCAGATATTAAAATCAGCGAAAATAACTCCGAGGGCAAACACNNGCATATACAACCGCAACGGAGGTTGTAGATAACGATATTCCAGCTATTTGAGCCTGGTGAAGATTCCAGCCTAAAACAAATTGGGCAAAAAGCCAGATGAAAATGAAAGGAAGCAGAAAGGATAAACTTCCGATTATAAAACTCGCTTTTATATGTGCTTTAAGGGAGACCGGATCAATTTCAGCTCCTGCTAAAAATGTTAAGACTCCGCTGCCAAGCATAGCTAAAAAATTTATCCACTCTGTTGTTTTATGAATACCCAGAAAATTACCGGCTAGCACTCCTATTAAAATTTCAATCAATGCGACAGAAACGCCTAATCTGATTGAAATTATACTTGCTATTAAAGCAAGTCCCATCCAAATAGCGGCAACAAACCAAATATTTTCAAGCATTGTTTTTCCTGTAAATCATGATTTTGAAGGACGTTCGGAGTATTTAATAATTTCAGCTTTTTCCATTGTAATTAACCCGCCGCAGTCGGCTTCTTCAAAAATATCGTGTAATATTGGTAAAAATTTCTCAATCTTCTGCTCATCATCTACAATTTCTATTACTACCGGCATATCCTCAGAGAGCCTTAAGATATTTGCAGTATGTATCCTGCTTGTTTTACCATAACTCATTATTCCCTTAAAAACTGTTGCACCGGCAAGGTGCATCTTCCTGGCTTCCTGCACAATTTTTTCATATACGGGGATATGGCTGATTAAATCGGTTTCCCCGATAAAAATTCTAATTAATTTTGTTTCACCTTTAAGTTCCATTTTATCCTCCTGTTAAAAGTCTTGAAATTTTGTATGCGATAAAAAGCGCAAGAAGTGTAAGCAATATATTCAGTAAAATGTTTGCACCGGCAAATAAGTATTCTTTTTCTTTAATAAAGTTTATTGTTTCAAAGGGAAATGTTGAAAATGTTGTAAGACCGCCGCAGAATCCTGTTGCCAGGAAAATACGTGTTTTCGGGCTAATCAACTCATTTGCAGCAAAATAAAACATTACTATGCCGATAATTAAGCTGCCTAAAGTATTAACAAACAAAGTTCCATGAGGAAATGAAGAAGGTAAAAAATTATAAACAAAATTTGATCCCCAATAACGGAAAGCGCCACCGAATCCTGCACCGAGAAATATTATCATATAGTTCTGCAATTGATGATTTCCTATCTTAATTTTTAAAAGTAAACCAATATCTAATTTTTAAGACAGGAGTTATCAGTCCCGGAAGCTTAATCGGACAGTTAAAGGCGAACTCCATCACCTTTTTAAATATAATATTATGTTTTTATATATTCAATATTTTTTAATTTCATTCATAATAAAAAATTCTTCTGCCGTGTTGAACAGTTTTTCTAAACGAGATACTCTAAATTATAAGTAAATCTGATTTTAATTTTGTACTGAGATACCTATCATA
>PLNZ01000252.1 GCA_003142915.1 Ignavibacteriales bacterium
GAAGCATATACTCTTATAAAAGGCGGAGATGCAAACAGCTCCGACTTCGGTAAGGAAGCGGTTGATACTTTACTTAAAAGGATGGAAGATGACAGGGGTAAGTTTATAGTTATAGCCGCGGGTTACACAGTTGAAATGGAGAATTTTCTTAACTCCAACCCTGGGATTCAATCAAGATTTACAAAAAAGATTTTGTTTGAAGATTATTCACCCGACGAATTGATGGAAATAACTGAAAAGCTGTTTGAAAGCAAGGATCTTTTGCTTGATGAAGGAGTACGTGAACTTCTTAAGAAATATTTCATAAAAGTTTATAGAAACCGTGACAAGACTTTCGGCAATGCAAGGCTGGTAAGGGATCTTTATGAAAACTCTTTGAGGAATCAGCTTTTACGCATTGCCGATATTCCTGTCGAAGAACGGCATGAAGAAGTGCTAAAATATATTTTGATAGATGATGTTAGCGAATTTTTATCTCATAAAGAAGAGAAAGAACCGGTAAAAGTTGAGATCGATCAGGAGCAATTAAATATCCATTTAAAAGCGCTTAATGAATTGACCGGACTTCAGTCCGTTAAAAAATCTGTTGATAGATTAATTAGCAGTTTAAAAGTTGCTAAGCTAAGAAAACAAAGGGGACTAAAAGTTATTCCTAAAAATTTAAACTCTGTTTTCATTGGAAATCCGGGTACCGGTAAAACGACCGTTGCAAGGCTTATAAGCAGCATATATAAAGAAATGGGAATTTTGGAAAAAGGTCATTTGATTGAAGTTGACCGTTCCGGTTTGGTAGCGGGATATCAGGGACAGACTTCTTCAAAAACTAATGAAGTTATAAACAAATCTTTGGGAGGTACACTTTTTATTGATGAAGCATATATGCTCACTCGTGGCGCTTCCGAGTTCGGGCATGAAGCTCTTGATACTTTATTAAAAAGAATGGATACCGAGCAGGATAAATTTATTGTTATTGTTGCAGGATATAAAGAAGGAATGAAGGAATTTTTAGACTCAAATCCGGGGCTTAAGTTACGTTTTCCAAATATTTTTACTTTTGAAGACTTTATTCCGCGGCAATTAATTGAAATCGCAAACACTATCAGTGAGAAAAGCGGGTATAAACTGGATGAAGGAGCATGGCAGCTTCTTTTAGAGATATTCACAAAATTATTTAATGAAAGAAATAATAATTTCGGAAATATAAAGACTGTAAAAAATATTTTGTACAAAGCAATTAGTAACCAGGAAGAGCGTATACTTTCTCTTTTCGAACCTGATGATAATGACCTGACAACCATTACTTATGAAGATGTAAAAAATATTGAATGGGGTGAGTAATTAATACTTCCCATGAAGATTTCATGATCAAATGTCTATAAAGCAGCAAATTAATTTTAATTTATACATAAGATTTATTTATTTTATTATTATAGCACAAGGGAGATAAGGATCATTCTTTATTTTTAATAGGGGGGGCACTTAGGCGAGGCTGTCTAAAAATTACTTTTTAGACAGCCCAAATTATATAAAATAACTTTTATTGATTTCCGTTATTCGGAGGCCTGTTACTGTCAGGCGGTCTGTTCTGCATACGGGTTCTTCTTTCAGCCATAATTTGTTCATATTTTACTTTTTGTTCGGGAGTTAAAATATTCTCAACCTGTGTGTTTACATCATCCATAATTTTTTTCGTAGCTTCTCTTCTTTCCTGGCCGGAAGCGTCAATATTTTTTATCTTTTCGCCTGCACCGGTAAAAATGGAGTCAATTATTACAGCCTGGTTGTTTGATAAAGCAAGGCTGTCTTTCAATTCTTTAACTCTGTCTTTCATAGAAAAACGACCCTGTGCATTTACTCCTGCTATAAAAGTAAAAGCCACTATTGCCGTTAATATTAAATTTTTCATCAGGTACCTTTCTTTTTAAAGAAATAATTTATTTTAAAAATTTGAATCCTATTGTAATTAGACAGCAAGGGGAAGAGTACGGTTTAAATTTAAGATTAATCTGTTTTATTTACGAGCGGGGTCACAAATTTGCCTTACATTTTTAAAATTAAAAAGGCGGAACAAGAGTTCCGCCTAAGTTAAGATCAAGCCAAAAGGGATGATTAATACATATCACCCATTCCGCCGCCGCCCGGCATAGGAGGCATTGAAGCTTCTTTTTCTTTCTTCTCAAAAACCACTGCTTCAGTTGTAAGAAGCAACGCAGCTACTGAAGCTGCATTTTCTAATGCAGTTCTCGTAACCTTCGTAGGATCGATAACACCGGATTTAATGAGGTTTTCATATTTTTCAGTAGCGGCATTAAATCCATAATCGTCCTTTCCTCCTTTTACTTCCTGGAGGACAACTGAACCTTCAAGACCTGCGTTATTAACAATTTGTCTCAACGGCTCTTCAAGAGCTTTTTGGATTATTTTAACACCTGTTGTTTGGTCAAGGTTGTCGCCCTGTACTTTTTCGAGAACAGCAATTGCTCTAACTAAAGCAACACCGCCTCCTGCAACAATACCTTCTTCAACAGCAGCACGTGTAGCATGAAGAGCGTCTTCAACGCGCGCTTTCTTTTCTTTCATTTCGATTTCAGTAGATGCGCCGATTTTAAGAACTGCAACACCGCCGGAGAGTTTTGCCAATCTTTCCTGTAATTTTTCTTTATCATAATCGGATGTTGTCTTTTCAATCTGAGCTTTAATTTCATTTATTCTTTTCTTAATATCATCAGATTTCCCGGCACCTTCAACAATGGTAGTATTATCTTTATCGATAACGATTTTCTTAGCTGTGCCTAAATAAGAAATAGTTGCATTCTCTAATTTATAACCTTGTTCTTCTGAAATAACAGTACCGCCGGTTAAAACTGCAACATCTTCAAGCATTGCTTTTCTCCTGTCGCCAAATCCCGGGGCTTTAACCGCTGCAACTCTAAGAGTTCCACGGATCTTATTAACTACCAATGTAGCTAAAGCTTCGCCTTCAAGATCTTCGGCAATAATAAGCATAGATTTACCCTGCTGTGCAATCTTTTCAAGGATAGGTAAAAGATCCTTCATAGCAGAGATTTTTTTGTCATGGATTAAGATAAACGGATCTTCCAGTATAGCTTCCATTGTTTCGGTATTTGTAACAAAGTAAGGTGATAGATAGCCGCGGTCAAACTGCATACCTTCAACTACTTCCAGACCTGTTTCAGTTCCCTTAGCTTCTTCAACTGTGATAACGCCGTCTTTACCGACCTTTTCCATTGCGTCTGCAATCAATTCACCGATAGATTTATCATTATTAGCAGAGATAGAGCCAACTTGTGCAATTTCATTTCTTCCTTCAACATCACGGCTAACTTTTTTCAAGTATTCAACAACTTTAGTAACAGCAAGGTCAATGCCTCTTTTCAGATCCATCGGGTTAGCGCCTGCGGTAACGTTCTTTAATCCTTCCCTGTAAATTGCCTGAGCTAATACCGTAGCGGTTGTTGTTCCATCGCCGGCGACATCGCTGGTTTTAGAAGCAACTTCACGAACCATCTGCGCGCCCATATTTTCAATAGCGTCTTCCAGTTCAATTTCTTTAGCTACGGAAACACCGTCTTTAGTAACAGTAGGTGCGCCGAATTTCTTTTCAAGAATAACATTGCGCCCTTTAGGGCCTAATGTTACTTTAACAGCGTTAGCTAATTTATCAACGCCGCTTTTTAATTTAGTTCGCGCTTCAGCATTATATTCTATTAATTTCGAAGCCATTTTAATCCTCCAATAAATTATTTTTCAATTTTTTTATTTCCGAAAGTATTCGGAAAGATGTAATTAACCTATAATAGCGAAAACATCGCTTTCTCTCATTATCAAATACTCTTCACCTTCAACAACAACTTCAGTTCCGCTATACTTGCCATACAATACTTTGTCGCCAACTTTTACTTCAAGCTTTACTTGTTTTCCGTCTTCAGATACTTTACCCGGACCAACTGCTACTACTGTACCCTCGATTGGTTTTTCTTTTGCAGTATCAGGTAATATAATCCCGCCCTTTGTTTTTTCTTCAGCTTCGCTTGGCTTAATGATGACTCTGTCAGCCAACGGCTTTAAATTGATTTTTGCCATGTTTTAACCTCCTAAGATTTATTATGGTTATATTTTTTATTAGCACTCTATAATAGAGAGTGCTAATATAATGAAACATTGAAATTTTGTCAAGAAATTATACAAAAGTGTGATAAATAAGATATGAAAAATTTTAAATTGCCCTGAATTTTCTGCTATTTTCAGCGTAACACTATATAATAAAAGCTTTTACTACCATTAAACATAGAAGTTTCATATATTTATAATTATTAATGTCAACTCATACTTAAAATATAGGAATAAAGAGCTAAGTCTAATTTAACCCCGACAAATAAAATGAATTACTTCATATTAATTCTGTTTTTAATAATTTCTTTAATAACTAATTTATATTCACAATCTGCAGACAGCACGGGTTTAGCTGAATTTTTAAATAAGCATAATACAGCACTTGTTATATATGACCAAAACAAAGACAGCTACATAAGATTTAATTCTGAACGCTGCAAACAAAGATTTCAGCCTGCTTCCACTTACAAAATACCTAATGCTTTAATCGGGCTTGAAACGGGTGTTATCTCTGACTCGGATTATGTTATTAAATGGGATGGGACACCCCAGCCTTTCAAAGCATGGGAAAGGGATCATACTTTGAAGTCTGCAATTTATTACTCCGTCGTTCCTTATTTCAGGGAGTTGGCACGCAGAGTAGGCAGGGAAAAGATGCAATACTGGCTTAATAAAATTAATTACGGAAATAAAACTATCGGAGATAAAGAAGATTATTTCTGGCTTGATAACAGTTTAAGGATTTCGGCAGATGAACAGGTTGAATTTTTCAAAAAGTTTTATTCCGGCAGGCTTCCTTTTTCTAAACGGTCATTGGATATTGTGAAAAATATTATGCCGGAAGAGGATTTTAAAAATGCAGTTTTAAGATATAAAACCGGAACCAATGACGCTTATTCAATTGCATGGCTGGTAGGATATGTTGAGAAAAAGGATACTACTTCCAAAGAAGGAAAAGATGTATATTTTTTTGCGTTTAATACCGAAGCAAAAACTTTTAATGAATTAGTTGAATTGCGAACTAATATTAAAAACAAAATGTTGGTATACTTGGGAGTGAATGAATAAATCCTGCAATTTATTAGTTGAAATAATTATTTATAATTATCATCCAGGTAATTTGAAAAATTATAATCACAATAAAATAAATCACTATAATTATAATGAATAAATACATTCTTGAGCAGGTAAGTTCTGATTCTAAAGAAGCAGTGGAGCTTACGAAAAAGCTTTTTGGGGAACTCGAAGCTATATATCCGAAAAACGTAATGGAAAATTTTATTGAAGAAAGTTCTTTAATGAATGTATTCATCGTCGCCTTTTCTGAAAGCAGTAAAGCGGTTGCAACAGGGGCTCTAAAGCATTTCAAACCCGGGGTAGTTGAAGTAAAGCGCATGTTTGTTCTTAAGGAATTCCGGGGAAAGGGGATTTCAAAACAAATTCTTTTTGAACTCGAGAGAATTGCTGAAGAATTAAATTATAAACGGATAATCCTTGAAACCGGCACTA
>PLNZ01000018.1 GCA_003142915.1 Ignavibacteriales bacterium
CCAATAATCATGAAATAAATTATTAAATCATATTGTGCACAATAATTTTTTCAATCTGCTTCCCTCAAACCATCGTCAATCGCGATTGTTATCGGGGATGCTCACTGCATGGTTATATGACATTGTCATCACCATGTATGAGTTTTACCACGAATAAGACTTGACAGGTTCGCTAATCCTGTCTCACTTATTTATTCTAGTCCAAGCTTCGCTTGTCGTTATTTAAGCAGAACCATCTTCATGGATTTAATATATTGACCGGCAGTTNNCCCAAGTATATTATATATTTTTATTGTGACTAAGGATGACTTAGGTAATGCATAATTTATAATCGTACTTGGATTGAACGGATTAGGATAATTCTGTGACACTGCAAATTCTTTTGGAACTGCACTATTCTTATTAGCTACAGCAGTTATATTTTTAATTGTAAAAGTAGCAATCTTTGAATAATTAGAATATTTACCGTTAACATTTGAAGCCCTTACGTACCAGTAATAAGTGCCGGCATTAAGACCGCCAACTTCTTTAGTAAATGAACCGAGATTTGCATACACAGTAGGATTCGACATATTTTTATTTAATGATAATTCGACACTATATGTCTGGCTGGAAGCCGGTTTTGTTGTAATATACCAGGATAAAGAAGGCGATGTTGATGAAAGGATTTCATGATTCGGCGCTCCGATAACCGGCAAAGTAATAGATTCCAAAATTGCGTTTGTACTAAACAGAGCGCCGCCGTTTACATCTGCATCCGACCATGCGGATGAATCAGAGCCGCTAATAAGTATCACTCTCCAATGATAAGCTGTTCCGGAAGTTAGTAACGGCGACTTAAGAATGTAACTGCTACCGGTAATTCCGCTAACAACGATGTTATCCGAACTATCAATTGCAGGTGTAATACCGTCAAAGGGTATAGACTGGCTCTTAATTTCAATTGTATAAGAATAAGGTTCCGAAGGTGGAGCGTCATTTAAATACCAGAAAAATTGTGCTGTATCCGAATAAATAATATTTCCACCGCTTGGCGTGGATGCAACCGGAGTTGGAAGGCCGGTATTTTCATTTGCACCGAATACTGTAAAAGTACCTGCACCGGAATAACCCGATGCCTGGCTTCCATTAATTACATCCACATTCCAGTTATACGTATGTCCCGGTGTTAGCGCTAATGCACTATCTAATGTAAAGCTTGTTGATGATGCAGGAATAGCAGAACCAGAAACAACCGAATGAGTTAATGAATCGGTTATTATTACATCATAATTTAATGTGCCTACTGTCCCATAACTAAGATACCAGGAAAATGAAGGAACCGTTGTGTAAACAGTTGCATTTCCGATAGGCCAGCTTAATATTGGTTGAGGAGCCCCGCCCTGGCTGATGTCTACGGTAAAAGTCGCTGCAGTCGAAAAGCCGGATGATGCAACTCCATTAATAGTTTCAACACGCCAATTATATATACGACCGGGCAATAACGTTGTATCTAAATTCAAATATGAATTTGATGTTGTGTCGGTAACGATAGGATTATTCGAAGTATCAGTTACCAAAACTATATATTGTATAGCTCCTGAAGCATAACTGCTTAAATACCAGGTTAATGTCGGCGTTGCCGAATAAACGGTTGCACTGTCGATAGGCCAGCTTGGTATTGCTGCCGGCGCGCCACCCTGGCTTGGGTCAACGGTAAATGTTGCCGGACTTGAATAGCCGGATGAAAGAGATTGTGTTTCATTAATAGTTTCAACCCGCCAGTTGTAAGTATGCCCTCCTTTAAGAGTCCCCGGCACTAAGCTAACCGTTGGAGACGAAATAGGGCCACCCGTAACGATTGAATTATCGGCAGAATCTGTTATGATAATATTATATGATAAAGTGCCTGCCGTCCAACTGCTAAGATACCAATTTAATGTAGGAGTCGGAGAAAATACTATTGCATTCCCGACAGGCCAGGTAGGGATTGCAAGAGGAGCACGTCCCAAGCTGCTGTCTATAGTAAATGATTCTTCAGGTCATTCGGTAGAATCTCCGCTTGAAAAACTTGCTATTACTATAAAAAAGTATGTTGTTCCCGGAGTAAGAGGACTATAAATATTTACGGAATCTGCCGTAGTTCCTTGTATGAAGAAATAACCCAGGCCTGAATAGATTGGGTTGGTGGAATCTCTAACCATCACCGAATATGTTACTGTGTCGCTTATTGAACCGGAAAGATACCAGCTTAATGTTGGAGTAGTCGTATATTCAACTGCACCAATTGTAGGCCATGTAATTACAGGTACAGGAAATACCTGGATAGTCGATTGATAATTAGTAACATTATTACCTTCGGAGACATTTATTTCACGTGAATTTGCCTCATTGATGCCATTGTGAATTGAAGCGCTGGCCGGGGCATTAAATGTTGCTGCTTTAGCGTTACCTGTAATAATAATAAATAACGTTAATACCAATATTACTCCTCTAAAAAATCTTTGCATTGATTCTAATCCGGGTATGTCATCGATTGTAAAGCGACTAAAGTTAGAATAAAGCGACCTATTTAAACGGTTCATTCTTGTTTTCATATAAAGTCCCTCGCTCTAATTAATAAATAAAATTAATTTCTCTGCAATAACACATATTGCATTATATAAAAGTCAGGAGAGTATATCCGCAATAGAATGAAAATAAAAAATTTGATAATGTAAATAGTTAATCTATTTACCCGTAATAGGTATTAATCAAACATATTTTGAAAATTAAAACATAATTTTGTTCGTGAGTTGATTAAAATATAATTCTTAATATATCAATTAAAGCTGCTGCTTTTAATCGGTTTTCTAAATTTTGTAAAAATTGCACATAAGAAATATATTTAATCAATATAAGGCGAGATATTTAATCCGCAAGATAAAAGAAGAAATAACACTCATTATCCGATGTGAAGTTAAAGATTTAATTAATAGAATGCAATACTTTTTTACATGAAAAATTTTTACCTACAACGTAAATCGCATTTACTTTGTTATTGAACAAAAATTCATTTATAACATATAAAAAATTTATCCAATCAAATTTGAGACAAAAAAACGTCACATTTAATTTGTGACGACTTTATATAAATAACTCATGTTACGCAAAAATAAAGAAACTAATAATTTCGGGAATTCATCCCCGCAGGTATCTGTCCCTTTGGGAAAAGCTTTTGGGGAAAAGAAATACACTCCCCTTGCCAAACACATCCTTATGGCTGCTCCATATGTGGGGAAATCCCCTATAGAGAGGGGAATGGAAGGAGTGCGTTCATTCAAAATCGTAACACACTAAAAAATTTGTGTAAGGTGACTTATTAATTAGAAGTAATTAATTATGATATCTTTCCTATAAT
>PLNZ01000446.1 GCA_003142915.1 Ignavibacteriales bacterium
GCTTGCTGAGCTTGATTAATTGCTTCAATAATTTCAGAGAAACTTATCTCCCTTTTGTTAAATTGAAGTAAATCCTTTTTAACCCAAGATGCTATTTTATCTACTCTACTCATAAATTAGCCTAAGAGTTTAGTCACTTGATCTATCTTCTCAGATTTTGTTTTAATTTTTCTTATCATTGCTTTCATTGATTCAACTAATGGAAGCTCTCCAATTACGGCGTCAAGCTGGTCCGGTGTCATTACCTCTAATTCTTCTTTGCTGTATTTAGGCGCAGTAATTTCTTTCTGAGCATTAGGAAAACTAATTTCAGGTANNTTTTGATTGTACCTTTAGTCTCTTCAAACTTTTTTACGTCTTCAAGAGTTGTACCCATTGGAACTATGTTAATATCAACCTTCTCCGCTAATGCTTTAGATTCTTCATCGGCAGGGAAGTAGCTATTAGGCATTACTCTTTTAGCTTGCAGATATTGTTTCAAAGGCATTCTATGAATAGATTCAACGCCTTTTTTATTTACAAATTTCACATTTATTTCTGTCATTAGATATTACTCCAATTAATTTTGAAAATAGACGGGAGGTTTTATCCTCCCGTTTTTAATTCTCTCGGACTCTTATGTCATTGTTGCAGAATAAGCCCAAGTATCAGTACCGGCAGCAGCAATTTTCATCCAAACTATCTTAGCCTGGATGTCATAAACTATTGCGCCTTTAGGAAAATTTATGCAAGCTGTTTTTTCCGCTAAGGAAAATGCAGTCGCATTATCCCACCAACCAATGAGCCTCTCTCCATTATCGCTTTGAAGTCTTAAAACGTCCAGGTTCTTAGCCTGAGCAGCAGTAAGACCAAAAGCATCCTGAAAAGATTCACCATCAATCGTGGAAATATTATTACGTTTAAATCCAGTTGCCATATTAAACTCCTTATGTTATATAGCAGTTAATTGATCAGAAGCATAGAACCATTCTACTAAACTTGTAGAGTTTTCGTAGAAAGCACCGGCTCCATTACCGAAATAGTTATCGTCGTCAATAATATCTGATCTTTGGAATCCAACGATCATATCGGCGGCGTCACCTAAGAACTGAGCATAATCAGCGTGCTCGGATTCAAAGCCCAGTTCCGAACCGTAACCGGCACTAATACAACCGGCTCCCACAACGATAGCGGGCTTACGAACTCCACTGTCACGAGGATTAGCCATGTATGTACTTAAACCATAATTCACGGTTCCATTAGCAGTAACATAACCCGGATCAGTTGAAATTCTTGCAGCAGGCACATAGTCGTCAATTATAACGAAAGCGCCGGCAACAAATGTACCTTCAAGAAGTCCAGTCCAAGCCGCATTATCGTCACCTCTGTCCTGAGCAAATTTAATATTGTCTCTATATTCAGGATCAGCGATTAACTGCCAAGCCAAAGCTGGGGGAATAAAGATAACAGGAGCCAAACGACCTTTAATATTAATTGGCTGGAGCTTATGATAATTAGCCAAGTAAACCAAATTACGAATTGACTGCATTGTGAAGTGATGAGCGGTATCATCAACAAGAGCAGCTAAGTTGTTACTTACGGCGGTCTCATAAGCTGCATTAAATACATTAGCAAAAGGTACCTTACCAAAACCGGCTACATAAGTATTTGGATGGCTTGCCAATGTTAAATTTAATCCATAGGAAGGATCAGTGATGTTATCCGAATAGTTAGCTAAAAGAGCTTGATAAGGGAACATTGACANNTGCCGAATCTGCCGATCAGATCATCGGCAGCACACCTGTAAGTCTTTCATTCCACGTTCCATTAGTGCCATTTGGATTTCAGGTTTTCTCAATACTTGTTTCGACATTTTATTATCCTGAATTTCAACTGCATGACGAACTTGGTTGATAGCAACTTTCTTGGTTAGGATAGCTCGTTTTTCCTCTGAGCCTCTCAAAGGCGCAGTACCAACTTTGCCGACTCCGGTTAAAGGCACAAGCACGGGAGTATCCATGTAAATTCCGCCCTCACGCTCAAAGTCCTTAACTACAGTAATAAGATTTGAAGGCGCTGGTAACGACATTGCACCTGCATAAGTACCGGCTTCTTTGTACTTTTTTACATCAATCATATTAGTAAATTTTGCCCATTTACCATAACGCCAGGTTAACAGGTCAAGTTTGCGTGACAGTCCACGCCTAAAGATTTGCATTTGATCGGAGTACATACCTCCGACTACAATAGCGGCTAATGATGCAGTTGTAAGGTGCATATTAGCATCAACTTTTATTAGGATTGCTACAATACATGTAAACAATCCGGCTAAGAAGATTCTTATATAAAAATCTTTGATTAATTTTGTTTTCATTTTCTTTTTCCAATTATACGGTTTTTAACTTTCCCCAGAAAAGAATCGGCTTCCTCTAAAGACAGATCGTCTCTTTCGAGTATTTTTTCATCTATATCGGGGTTTTCACGAATACCCAGGCCTGGATTCTCTGATAACGAAGGTTCAACTATGGCGCTTTGCCCTAATTTGAAACCTTCCGCCCTTGCCTTCTCAGCTATTTTATCCTGGATAACTCCGTCAAATAAATCCCTGAGTTGATAATTCACCATATAGGGTTTTATTATCGGAGTTTTGCCTTGATAAAAAGTAATGACATTCTCGTTAACCTTGCCTTGAGGCTGCAATACATTTTCAAATAAAAATTTGTTGTAATAATTAGCATCAACAGTAAGGTCGGGAAGTCCTATATCTTCAGCAGTTATGCCTTTTGTTTCTAAATAACTTTTAAACAAATTGACATCGGCTTCGATTTGATCCTTAGCTCTTCGTTCCCAATTAGAAATGATATCATAATGCCGGTCGAATTCCTTATCAATACCTTGATTAAGATTGTCAATCTCGGTAGAATATTTAGAAGCCGCAACAGGATTCTGAGCGAATAATATGCGTTCAAATTCCAAGCGTGACTCTTGATTGGTAAGCCCGTCTTCCGGGAAATCAGGATATTTCTGTCTAATTGAGTTCAGCAGCATCTGAGCTTTTTGTTTGGTAGCCATTTCTAAGTAGTCAGGCGATTTGACTACAGCAGCGTCAGGCTTCCAATTAGGATCAAAAGGGCTTTTCAGCGATTTTATATAGAGCTGAGAGTTTACATAATTCTTAAATGCATGGTCGGTAAATTGATCACCTTTAACGCCGGTAAGAATTAGTTTATAATCTTGAGCCATTTGGTCAAGATTTTTGGCGTCTTTATTCTTATCTCGAAATTCTTCAATCTTTTTACTAATCAAGTCATCATTAACAACAAAAGGTTTGCCGATGTTATCCGGTTCTTTTGGTAACGCTGCTTGAGCAGGTTTGAGATCATCCTTAGTTTCAGCGGCTTTGCCGGTTAAGACTTTTATATCTTTAACATAGACTTTTTGCTCTTCAGGTTTTTTAGTGTGAAGAGTTTTCACAGCCAGCAAAAACTTATCAGGATCTATATCCTCACGAGTAAGAATATCATCAACGACTTCCTGGTCTAAGGTTAGAAGGTCAGTATCATCAGTAATAACAAGTGGCTCCTCTTCTACTTTTTCAGTAGGTGGAACCTCATCCACTTTAGTTTCATCGATTTTAGTTTCATCAACTTTTAGATCGTCTTCAATTACGAATAACGGCGCTAATCCAAAGAAACTTAGTAACACAAATAATGGTTTTACCCATAAATTAAACATTTGAAACTCCGCTTATTATAGCATTGCATTAGAATCTTTAAGACTCTGTTATTTATTATAATTAAAAGTCGGTAAATATTGAGCCTTAGTAAAGTATAGCTCAACAAAACCGCCGGAAATAGAACCTCCGGTGTTAGTAACAGTAATTTGATATACAGAAGCACGAATATTATGCGTATAAGTTCCAAATATACCGGCAGTATCACTTGTAGTCTGATTAGTAGCGGAAACTCTTAAAGTATCCATATTATAAGAATCTGCTCCGCCATTAAAAAAACCTTTTAGAACAATTAGTGTATTAGGTTTCAAACCAAAATTACCGCCTACTTTCATAGCAACCGTAGGAGGATGTACTGTAAAATCAGTGTATGGGTAATCATTCGGCAGACTAAATGTACTTGAGACTAAAGTTGTAGTTGAATCAGTAGTTTGCGCAGGGATAGTGTAGGTTACTTTATACAAACCATTTTGGTCATTAACCTTAGTTTGGCTAAAGGTCATTCCCATTAATAGTATTGAGAAAATTAAAATTAAACGTTTCATTTTTAACTCCTTTGAATCTTAAATAAGACTCAAGATAATTGTGACATAATATGATCAGCTACGGCTGTATCGGCAACTTGCCGGTTATCCATAGTTGATTTGTGTAATTCATTCATTTTTTTAAGTAAATCAACCTTTTGGTTATTCATCATCATCCGTTTGGCGTCCTCATTGTCTTTTGAATCTTGCTGCTGTTGTACTTGCTGCTGCTGCTGTTGAGCTTGGTCCTGCTGTTGTTTCTGCTGAACCTGCTGCTGAATTTGTTGTTGAGCATTTTTAATATGAGCTATCATCTTAAAGCGCGCATTTATACCGGAGTGCTCTAAGGTTGTGATAGGATCAACATAAGAGGGATCAAGTTGTTGTAACCATTGATTCATGGACATAATCTTTTGAAATTCCAATTCGAGGGCTTTTTTGCCCAACGGATTCTTGCTGATCTTAATCCGATATCGCCCGAATGAAACATCATTAAGAAGTTTGCCCATTATAGACGCATTAAGTTGAAGCCATTGTGGATCACTGTCATCGCCTAACAGTGGAATAACACGAGGCAGAATTAAGTATTTTTGAGCCAAAGCTAAATTATTTTGGGCTACCATGACTAATGCGTATTGGGCATTATCATTAAGCCAGTCCTGAAGTAGTGAAGCTTGGGCTACTCTTTGTTCGTAAAGTTTACCGGTTTCCTTAGCCGATTCCTTACGACCCTGCATATTAGGACCTTGTCCGGAGATAGTATTAGTATCTTCTTTTTCTAACATAGACTCTTCAAGTAAACCCTGGGGCATTACCGGAGGTTCAAGTTTAATCATGCGCTTATTTGAAATAGCTCCATCTGCTACTTTCTTTAATCCCACGAGTTCATTACTCATTAATTCATCTTCAAAGCCTTTTACGGCTCCCTGCTCTGCAATCCACCCCCCCTGAGTTACTTTCATAACATAGGTAAGCATGGTATTACGTCTGAGGTTATAAGACGATACGGGATCAATAATATTATCAAGCACGGATTTAGTTTCTAAAATATCGGGATGAAAGTCATGGGCTAAGACGGGGACGAATTTAAAATTACCATTCTGATACTTTTGCATATCATCATATAATTTTAAGTTTAAAGCCGGGACTACTGAGGTCTGCCAGATCACATCGCGCCATTCTTCTCTTATTTTTGGCTCATTATACTGCTGCAAAATTTGTTGAAGTTTCTGAGAGTCATACCAATTCTTTTCGGATAAAGAATCTCTTTTTTTATCCTTAACTAAATCGGTGATATCTTGTGAGAGTCCGGTCTTTAAATCCGTAACGGTCATAATAGGTTGTTGTCGTTTCTCATACCAGTCAATTACTTTGAATCTGCCGTCTCCGTTATACCAGGTAGCGCCATAATTATAGGCTACATCGGCATCGCTAAAACTGTCAAATCCATGCTTTTGACCCTGATAATCTAACGAAGCATTAAGAAAACGCTCTGCCCAAGTTAAGAGCATCTTTTTCATTTTCCCTTTTTTAAGTGCGGAGTCACCGACAATCATACGAGCTTTTTCATAAATCTCATCTCTGAGACTGTGATTATTTTTCGCATAAATATCAATGATTTCAGAGGCTTCATAAAAACCAGAATCCGACATATACCTCATATCGGAGGTATCACGTTTGCGCCAATTCGTATCGANNATTTAATTCTTAAGGAGTCATACCACTCAATTAAAATCATACCATCGGGGTCTTTAAGATATGACCAGGAAGTTTTAAGCCAGCCTATACGACCTACTACCGCCCACAGAAAGGCTTTAGAGATTTCATATTCAATATCGTTAGCTTGAGTTAAAAAGTAATTAGATAGAGTTTGATGCAAATCCGCACCTTGTTGATCCTGGGGAGATATACCGGTAAATTCAAGTCCGGGTACTTGACCTTTGAAATTTCCGACAATAGATAATATTATAGGCAGGAATAAATTCCATTCAAAATTTGGGCGTTTCTCTAAATTTAATTTTCGTAAATCCTGAGCTGAGTAGATATGACCGGCTAATCTGTAAAAGTTTTGAAGCACTTCTTGTTGAAACACTTCAAATTTACCTATCAGACTCATTTCAGCCGAGCCAATTCTTGCAATAGTTTCTACATCTTCATACTCGGATTTAGAACCTGTAATAGGGGAGGGTTCATAACCATAGGTCATTTGATCATTCAATATTTAACCTTTAGAGATCTTTACTTCAAACCGGTAAATATTTACCGGTAAATATTACCACAAAGAATCTTTATCGGTAAATATTACTTAAAATTTTATTAATGTCAATAGGTAGTTTACATAATGAGGAAGGTTTCACGTGGAACATCGGTAAGAATTACCATATCAGTAAATTTTACTTACTTAAGTTTTACACACTCATAACAGTAGATTCACTAATTTTCTTCTTACCCTTCTTACCATATTTATCAAATTGATAAGGCAGAACCTTTTGAGCTTTAGTAAATGGATAAGGGATTGCGGCTAAGATATACCTATCACAATCGGCAGCGTGATCGGGGACATTGGGATCGTTACCACTTCCTGAGATATCCTCAATATTATTCTCATCAGTTTGCAATGCTGAAATTTCGTCAATAAATGGATCGTTATAACCATCGAAGTAATGGAACATCTTATTTGAGAAATATTGTTTCATTATCCACCAGCCTATGATTCTATCGGTCATTGCCCGCTGTAAATAAATTCCATGTTCTTGGAAGATATTGGCGAAGGTTTGATCTGATGGAGTAGCGGAATATCTTTCTTTTTTAGCGAAGGCATCCAAGCCTGATACTATCATATCGGGCATTCTACCTTTAGTATATGGAAACCCTTTAATTAATTTGTAAATAGCTTTGGCGTGACTTTCCGGGTCTCTGTGCTTAACGTAATAAGTGAACAATAAATAAACCTTCTTGTCAAAGCCGCGTGCCATCATACTAAATGCACAAGGGCTTGCCCAGCCTGGATCAATTCCAGCGTATAATTCCCAATCGTCCGGTATTTCAAAAGGTTTCATTTTGGCTTGATTCTTATCGAACATATCAAAGAAGTCGCCTCCAAAGGCATCCCAGTCATTATGGAGTAAAGCATTTTCCATTTTCTTACCCAACTGCATAATATTAGCAGCATATCCGGGATCACTTTCCATTAATATTTTATTCTCTGCAAGAAAGCCGGGAATGAAAGTTCTGGACTTAGCATTCATAAATTGAGGATGTGAGGGAGTTACGGAAACGCCTTGAGGATTGTCTTCGGGATCATTTACTGAGGGATCTGAAATAAAGAAGTAAGTTTTACCCGGGATTAAAACCGTCTTATTGGACTTCACAAATCTTTTTTTAACCCATATTAAACCCTCTCCAGTCGGATTAGTGGTACTTCTCATGCGTTTACCCAAGGATACGCCGTTGTTCATTACGACGCCACGCAAACGACTGAAGAGGTACAAGTACTGTTTCAATTGGAATTGAGTTAATTCATCAAAACCAATGTACTGATAAGCCGCGCCTTGATGAGATTCTACGTCTCCCGGCTCTTCTAAATGGCATAAATAAATCTTAGCTCCTGATAAAAATGTAAAGGAAGATCCAGGCTCACCTTTTCGTTGTAGTACGAACTTAGCATTTAATGGCAAATAGTATTCTTTGGCTTCATCAATCAAGTTCTGTAGTCTTGTTGAGGTACGTCTGAATAGTACGGCTCTATATTTGGGATGGTTATAAGCGGACATTCCAAACTCTTCATACATATACTGAATACCTAATGCGTCAATAACGAGTGCCCAAGATTTACCCGGTCCCGCTGCGCCTCCGTATAATACTTCTGTTTCTGCTCTACTTAAGAAGTCAACCTGCCCGCCGTCTTGGGGGGCCACTACTGAATGCTGAACCACTATTTTTTTAGGCTCGGTATAAATTTCGGGGTCATCTAATATCAGATCGAAGGTTTTGAGGTAACTCATTATTTAAAAAGCCTGCTTCCTATAAATTCAAGAATTAATACCGCCGCCGCTCCGATTGCGGCGTACCACTTCCAATCGGTAGAGGCTTCAATTGTTTTCATTGCAAAATGATGTACAATTAAAAAGACACTATCCGCCGGGCTCTTTGCTAAAATTTTAATTGCATAATCACCCAGGCTGTCGGAAAATGTTTTATAAGAATCATATTCTTCTATCGGTTTGGGATGAACAGTAGCTACAGTATCTAACTGAGGCTGGCTTAAAAACTTCCGTAAAGTATCCGCTTTTACACTATCCGGTTTACTTACATGAGACGCTGCATTCCGAATGACCGGAACAGTAGCTATTGCTTTTGTTGAATCGGGTTTTCCCTGGAATACAACTATTGAGGGGGCTGTGGACACCGTCTTTTTATTGCCGAAATGATAGCCAATCCACACAGCTAATACCGAATAAGCAATAAAAAGAATGATATTTATTATTTTATTTATCTGATTCATTTAACCTACTTTCTAATATTGACCTGAATATCCATACCAAATTACCGGCTTCTCCTAACTTTACGCCTATAATTTTATAAGTCACAATATCTTCAAAGCGTAATCTACCGTTAATATCTACATAACAGGGGCTCATTTCCGTCTGTACTCCCTCCTATACTCCCTCTCTGAGGCTAATACATCAGGGCGCTTTCTCCTTACTCTCTGATAACTGTTTTGGCAGTCCTTACAGTAACTCTGGAATCCTCTGTCGTTAATTTTACACTTCGGGCATATCTTTGGCTCAGGAGGATTTATTAAACAATCATTGTGCTTGTACTTTGTCATTTCAACTCACAAATTACAGTAATTTCTTTCATTACTAATTCAGTTTTCATTTTTGTCCTTTCCTTTTGTTCCCACTAATGTACGTTAATATTATCGCAATGTCAATACTTTATTAAAATAAATATTATCGTACTTGAAATCCCAAAAGTGTTTTACCGGTGTTTTTCGACACTTTCCTTTGATTCTGATTCATTTTCGCACTTTCTATTTTTCACTTTTTTTTTACTTTCTTCGTTTATTTGCCAAATTCTAATCTTTTCAAAATGACCTTTTACCACCGCAAAAACACTTGGCCCCGGTGTAATCCCTAAGAATATACCAAAATAAAAATTCTATACCTCTGAAAAAAATTATCTCCTGGGATTTCGCATAGGACTATTGGAAAAATACTGGGTTAGACTACCTTTATTGACGGGT
>PLNZ01000419.1 GCA_003142915.1 Ignavibacteriales bacterium
TTTGCAATAAACAGAAATATGAACTAAAAGTGATCATTGATACAACTAAAAGTAATAATTTCTCTTTCATGCAATTTTGAATCATGCTAAAAAAGATAACTATAAAAAATAAAATGGGTGGAGCTAAATGAGTTAACAAACCAAATCCGAATATGCCCCATTCAACTCTTAATTCTGCTGGATGACGGGAAAAAAGAGGTATATCACCCGTTGCAAGTGTATTAACTATATATGAAATTATATATAAGATAAAAATCAACAATATGATCAGCAAGAAACGTTTTGAATCTATTTTAATATGTGAAAATCTATTTTTAATGCGAGACAAAGAATAGATTTTATTTCCGTAATTTATTGTATAAACAACAAAACAACCTAATAGGAAAGAACTTAATGCCACCGCAAGAGCATAAAAGCTATAAAATGACCATTCAAGCTGAAATCGACTTAATTTCAGATCTGTTAATCCAAGCGCCAATGTCCAAATAATGGAAAAAATTCTCGCAGGGGAAAATAAATCTTTACCCCCGAATAATGAGGTTGCGATTAAAGTAAAAAATATTATAAAACAAATTATTGAAAGTATACTCATAAATAAAAATATAAGTAGATAGAGAAACTAATTAGTAATTAATACTTTTAGCAATTTTAGAAAATCGAAAGTATCTTTGGTCAAAATTAACGTCTGCTTCTTCTTGATTCTAATATTCTTTTGATGCTTCAACAATAAGTCGCAATACTTATAATAACGTCCAACCTTAATTTGATTTTCTTTTATACAATTTTTGAAAATCGGATTTTATAGAAGAAAAAATATAACTATGACGTTTAGGATCCTGAAGCTTCATTTTATCATTTAGAACAAATAAAAACACAAAAAAATAACCAACAATCAGAGATGAGACAAAAGCTATCAAAGCATATAGAGAAGCTTTCGGTTTAGCTTTGTGATCTGCGGGTCCGGCTTTATCCAGAACTATAACAGACGGAGTATTTCTTACTTCTTCTATCTTTGCCTGTTCATAAAGCGGCTGTATAAATTCAAGTATTTTGTATTGAATTTCCAGATTTTTATAAATTTTCAGATATTCATTCCCAAGTGCCGGAGCCTCTTTAAAAGGAATTAATAATTTTATATCTTTCTGAGAAGGGTCCCGACCTGAATTCAATAAATTGATTTTCTTTTCAAGTTCATCCTTTTCAATTTTTGAATTTATTGTTAGAGGATGATTCTCCCCATACGTTTGTTTTAATACATTATACTNNTTTTGTAATACTCAACATAAATGTTTGACCTTGATTTTACTGTTGCTTCAAGTTGCTGAGGAACAGCTATAACACCGTATTTTTCCTGAAACTTCTGCATCCCTGTTTCAAGTCCGGTAATATCATTTAGACATTGCTGATATCTTTTCTCAATAAATTCCCTGTTAGCTTTAGCGTTCTGAACTCCCAAGGCAGAGTTAATCTCATTAAGTTTTTCAACCATATAGTTTGCAATATTTGCAGCTCTTTGAGGATCCTTGTCATAAACTGAAACAGCTAATGTTCCTTCATCCTGGATTTCGATACTGCTGTTTGCCTGCCATTCTTTTACGACATTTTCATAATATTTGCCTTCCATATCATATTCTTTCCGCAGTCCAAATTTCTTAATTACATCATCGCTCATAGTAGAACTTTTAAGAATTGCAATATATTTATCTGATTCCGAATTATTGCCTGTCAATGCGGCAAGTCCTTTACTCGCGGAAAAGCCTTTGGCAAGACTTGAGATTCCTGATAAAGTAGATAAAAGATCGTTCTTTTCTGCCGGGAAGACGGAAGTACCTGCTTTATACCACTTTGGAGACAACAGTGCATATGTAGTTACACCTATGGTTATGATAAAAACAAACCAAAATAAAAATCGACGGTATTTGACCGTAATGATAACAAATTCAAAAAAAGAGCTGCCAATTGAAGTGTTTTGTTCCTGATCCATTCTATAACCTGACCTTAATTAAAATTATTTTTTTAATTGAATAGCAACTAAAATGATAGTTGCTAAGGTTGTTAAAATCTGTGCCACTGAACCAATCGAACGGAGATAAAAATCAAAAGGTCTAGGAACATTTTTCGGGATATAAATAAAATCTCCGGGTTCTATTTTTGCATTTTCATCATCATTAACCCATGCATAAGAAGTACCTTTGATTAATTTTACATCATTTTCCGCCCTCTTACCCAGTCCTCCTGCTTTTTCAATATAATATTCGTGTTTTTTCTGGGGCTCGTATTTAACAAACCCGGGATTATTTACCTGTCCGAAAACATAGACCAAATCTTCCTTTTGAGGGACAACTATTATGTCATCATTACGAACAATAAATTTTGAATCAGAAGAAGTATCAGACAGCACTTTTGAAAAATCAATGATACTTTTATTTTGAAGAACACGAAGCATATTGTCAAGCACTACTGTAAGTGAATCTTCCGCAAATTGGTCATTCATTCTAAGAAATTTCATCTGCTCTAAATTAACAGTATTCATATATTTTTCAGTATAAAAGGTTCTGTAATTTTCTTCCTTAGAGAACATTTGTCTTAACGCATTCGTCTTTAAGATGTTAGCTTCGCTGTTACCTCTTATTAAATCACTTCTTTCAAGCCAGGCTTTATCTGTAAATCCGCCTGCTTTTTGAATCACTTCTTTAATTGTGGAATTATCTTTTGTTATATAAACATAACCCGGTTGATTAACCTCGCCTAAAATCAAAACTTTATATGCTTTTCTATTATTTTCATTAAAAAGAATTCTGACTCTGTCGCCACGATTTAAAGGAATATCATTACTCAAAGGAACTTTAATAACTTCCTCTTTTTCTCCTTTTTCCGTAAGTCTTGAGATTTCAGCAGAATCTACATTTTCGTAAGCCTGATTAATTCCGCCGGCAAAAAGAATTGCATCTGAAAGTTTGTCTCCTTCAGCATACTGAAATTTAACAGAGCTGTTAACAGATCCGTTTACAGCTCCTGAAATATCAATTATATTTCTTTCATCGTAGTAATCAAATCCCGGAAATACCAGAACATCATCATTCATCAGATAAGGATTATTTTTAAAATTCCCCGTAAATCTGAATTTTAATAAATCTATTTTTAATTGTTCCCCATTTCTTCGTATTAATTTTATTTGTCTAAGTGGATAAATATTAGTTACTGTTTGTCTTGGAGCTAAGGCAATTAACCGGCTGACAAACGCATCCACTCTTTCTGCTGCAGATGCATCAAAAGTACCCGTAACAAAAAAATTACCTCCAACAGTAACCGTTATTGGTTGTATCAGTTGTGGTCTGGAAATTTTTTGAGTTTGCTGTTGGTCTTGTGACCCCTGATCTTTTTCCTGGTCCTGACCAAAAGACACGGCAGTACAATAAATAAGTAAAGCAAATAATATTTTTTTCATAATCCCTTACTCTTAT
>PLNZ01000178.1 GCA_003142915.1 Ignavibacteriales bacterium
TTTTCTTTTGATAAGTATATTCCTCGAAAATACCAAACAGTTTCTGCTATTCTGTTTATAGTTGTTCTTTTTATGATATTTTTTGCCCCATTGTATTTCGAAGGCAAAACTATTGTTTCCGGAGACATAATGAATGGTCAAAGTTCTAAGAATTTTTATCAGAAAGAAGACATATCACTTTGGAATCCTTATGTTTTTTGTGGAATGCCTTCCTTTGGTAAAATTGGCTGGTATGATATTATAGGGAGTGCAATTCTTCGGGTTACAAGCGAATTCTCCAGGCTGCTTGTTTCTGATTACAATGGATGGACTTTATATTTCCTTTTACTTGGTATCTTCTTTTATTATTTAATGAAATATTTAAAAGCAACGGTTATTGTTGCAATAATTGTTGCCGTAGCCGCTATGTTCTCAATGGGTATACTCGTGCTTTTTTATATTGGGCATATAACAAAATTACTTTCATTAATTACATTTCCTCTTGTGATCCTGTTTTTACTAAAATTCAATGAGAAGATACGAATAATTGATGTTTTGCTTTTTACACTGGTAATTCATTTCTTGCTTTTACAATGGCACGTTCAAATAATGTTCTATATATTCTATACTGTAGCAATATTCTATTTATATTATTTCGTAAGAAGTTTTGTCGTTAAAGATAAATTTTTAAAGATTCAATTAATTAAATCGCTTGTAATTTTTGTGGTAATATCTGCGATTGGTATAGGGCTGAATTATTACAAGCTTAAACAAATTTATGAATATACACAATATTCTACCCGTGGAACGAAAAGCATTACCGATTTAGAAATGAATAATCAACAACAAACTGATGAAGAATTTTATCAGTATGCAACAAATTGGTCTTTTTCGCCCGGCGAAATTATGACTTTCATTTTCCCCTCATATTACGGATTTGGAAATTCTATATATAATGGTCAGTTAACAAACAATCAGGACTACAAGGTTAATACTTACTTTGGACAAATGCCTTTTGTTGATGTTGCACAATATATGGGAGTTGTTGTTCTTGCTCTTGCTTTATTGGCTATGTTTATGTGCAGAAAGGAACCTATAGTCCAGTTTTTAACAATTCTAATTTTAATTTCACTTTTGCTGTCCTTTGGCAGAACGTTTCCAATACTTTTTAATATATTATTTTATCATTTCCCGTTTTTTGATAAATTTAGAGCGCCTTCGATGATTTTAAATATTGTACAGCTTAGCCTGCCGATTTTAGCTGGAATAGGCTTAATGAAGATTTTGTCAATCAGGCAGGAAAAGGATTTCTCGAAGGAAAAAGTAATTAGAATAATTGCTTTGTCGGCTACAGGTCTGTTTGTAATTTCCCTTTTATTGAACCAATCCATTTCCGGTTGGTTTACGGATAGGATTGCTGAATCCGGTCAAAGAGCACAACAGTTGAATCAATTAAATGACTATATGAGTAACATGTTCGTAAATGATGTGCTTTTTGCCTTTGCATTAATTTCCGGTGTTTTTTGGCTGGCGTATTTATACATAAAGGGAAAAATAAGTTTTGATTTATTAGGGGTGACAGTATTACTTATTATTATTATTGATTTATGGAGGATCGATAACCGCGGTTCTGAATACGTTAACCCTACGGAAATAACACAACAATATACAATGCCGGATTATGTTAAAGCAATAAAAAATGAAAATAATACTCAACCTTTCAGGCTGCTAAACTTAAAACAAGATGGATCGTTAGGTTCATATAATCAGGATAGTAATTTTTATACTTACTTTTTAGAAGAAGATTTCAATGGCTATTCTGGTATAAAACCACGTTCGTATCAGGATATAATTGATGTGGTTGGACCTGCAAACCCAACCCTGTGGCGTATGCTTAATGTAAAATATTTAATTACATCAGATGCTGTTAACCTGCCGGGGTTTAAACTTCTTCAAAGTGAAGATAAAACTTTTCTTTACCGGAATGAAAATGCTTTACCAAGAGCATTCTTTGTTGATAGTGTTGTAACGGCAAAACCATCTGAAATATTAAATGATATAAAAAGTAATTCCTTTGATCCGGTTAAAATTGCCTTCACAGAGGGAGAAAGCATAAACGTTGATAAAGTCGGAGCAAATGCTTATATAAAATTAAAGGATTATGAACCGGAAAAAATTATATACGATGTAAATACGAACGGAAATAATTTATTATTTCTGGGAGACACATATTATCCGATCGGATGGAAAGGTTTCATTGATGAAAAACCGGTTGAGATTCATCGGATAAACCACGGCTTCATGGGGGTTGTTGTACCTAAAGGTGAACATAAGGTTGAGTTTTTGTACTATCCGGAATCGTTTTATAAAGGTCGTATTATGACTTTAATCATTAACTTCCTTTTAATCGGTGGCCTGATATTTAGTGTTTTCATAAGAAATAAAAATATGAACTCCTGATGGAAATTAATTTTCTTCTCCAAAGGAAATCGCTGCTAATGTGTTGGCAATGATTGAAAGTTTTGATTATTTCATGATAAATAGAAGTCCGGAGGAATGCAAAAAATTACTGGATAATTTTCCAAATAGTTTTAAATCGTAAAAAGCAAATGCAGACTAATCCCTTTAACGTTCCAATTCTTTTTTTAATATTTAATCGCCCGGACAAGACCAAAATTGTTTTTAATAGAATTAAGGAATTAAAACCCAAATATCTTTTCATCTCGGCTGATGGTCCAAGGCCGGATAAAATAAATGAAAAGGGAAATTGTGCTTTAGCCAGGTCAATTATAAATGAAATAGATTGGCCCTGCGAACTTAAAACAAATTTCAGTGATACTAACCTTGGATGTAAAAAAGGAGTTAGTTCCGGTATTAATTGGTTTTTCAGTAATGTTGAAGAGGGAATTATTTTGGAAGATGACTGTCTCCCGGACATTTCATTTTTTAATTTTTGTGCTGTGCTCCTTGAAAAATACAGGTACGATACAAGAATCATGCATATTGGCGGAGTAAATTTTCAAGGCGGAAAAGTAAGAGGAGAAGCCAGTTATTATTTCTCAAAAATTAATCATGTCTGGGGCTGGGCTACCTGGAAAAGGGCATGGGATAAATTTGACATTAATATCTCAAGCTTTAAAAATTTAATAGATGAAGATTATTTGCGAAATATTTTCCCGGGCAAAGGGGAACAAAAGTATTGGCAAAAACATTATAACTCAGTATATTCGAACAGGATAGATACATGGGATTATCAATGGCATTATACTATCATGATTAATAATGGGCTCTCAATTATCCCAAATATTAATTTGGTCTCAAATATAGGTTTTGGAAAAGAAGCAACTCATGTGGTTCAAGATTTTCATTCGGTTGCAAATATACGTTTAGAAAAAATAGACAGCATTGTTCACCCTTTATTTGTTATTCCAAATTATGAGGCTGATATATATACATTTAATAGGTATTATAGCCCAAACAAGTTAATCAAATTGAAAATATGGTTATATCTATTATTAAGAAAATTAGCCCGATTAAAACAATAAGGAATTATATTCCAAAAACAACTGGCATAACTAAAAAAAATGTATATAGCTCATCGAAAATAGAAAATAAAACAGAATAACCTATATAATCATTATAATTAAAATTATTTGAATATAACTAAAAAAATGGATCGTTTGCTTAGAGATTTTCTGCTTTTTGCTATTGATCTCTTAAAGTTTATCCCTATTAATATTGTTGATCTTTTCCCAAAACTAATACGGAAAGAGAAGGGTGTTGAAGAAATATTTCTAATTAAATCTGATGAAATTGGGGATTACATATTGTTTAGAAATTTTCTCCCGTTTATAAAATCAAATGAAGTATATAAAAATTATAAAATAGTTTTGTGCGGCAATAATGCCTGGAAAAATATAGCCGAGAATCTTGACGCAGACTTTGTAGATGAATTTATATGGATAAATAAGAATAAATTCTTAACCAATCTGTTTTATCGTTTTAAATTATTAAAGAATATTGCCGGAAGGAATCCTCTTGTTTCAATTAACTGTTCTTACTCAAGAAGTTATTATGTTGACGATGCTATAATCCGGGTAATCAATTCGGAAAGAAAAGTCGGATTTAAAACAGATTTAGCTAACTCTTACAACTGGCAGGTAAAGTGCAGCCATAATTATTATAATGAATTAATTTCTTGTGAAGGGATAGAATTCGATTTTTATAAGAATAAAATATTTTATGAAAAATTGTTTGGGACAAATATTCCATTATTAAAAACGTTAATAAATCATGAATTAATTAAATTTAGTACTATCATTGATGGTCAATATGCGGTTATTTTTGCAGGCGGAAGATATAATGATAGACGATGGGACTTAAATAATTTTGTTAAGCTTGGTGAATACATAGTGCAAAAATATAAATGTAAAATTATCCTTTGCGGGGGAGCTTCCGAAATGGAAATTAACAGGAAATTTTTAACTAGAATACAAGATAAAGAAAGAATTTCGGATATAACCGGCAAAACTTCTCTCATTGATCTGATCAATTTATTAAGTAATGCAAGGTTGCTTGTATCTAATGACACCGGAATCGTACATATAGCAGCTTCTATGGACATCCCAACAGTAGTATTGTCGAATGGTACTCGATACGGCAGATGTTTACCCTACCCATCAAATATTAAAAATTCGGTTAAAGTTATATATCCGCCGGAAATTTATAACATACTTGCTATGAAGGATAATCTTAAAATGAATTTGGAATATCGTTCACTTTATCACATAAACGACATTGATTATGAATTAGTGATAGGAGAGATTGATAAAATATTAACTGTTGTTTAAAATCAAGATGAACCGGCTTTCCCGGCAATCATTTCTGTACTTTGTTCTAATCTTAATCTCATGTGCGGTATACTTTTTTAACTGATTATAGTAATATATACCGGGATTAATTTAAAATAATGTATTCTCCTATTATGTGCTTTCACGTTATGTATTTTGTAATCTTCATCATTTTCTCTTCCATTTTTTTTCTATTTCGGACTTAAGAACATATACATAACCGGGTATTCATTTTCAAAATTATTGTTGAATGATTATTTTGAATTGCTATACTGTTTTT
>PLNZ01000260.1 GCA_003142915.1 Ignavibacteriales bacterium
AGAAAGTGTTTGCTTATTTGTGATCTTCACCAGCTAAATATTTCCTCGATTAGATCAGTCTCGCCAGGCGAACCTGATGGAAAAGAAAGTCGCACTTATTTTTGTTCTGAAACAATCCACGCATCTTTAAATTCAGGAATTTTCCACAAAATATCTCTCTCTTTTTCCGCTTCATCATGTGATGTATAATGTTCGGCAAGCTGAACTACATACAAATTTACATCGGATTTAAAAGAGACGGTAATCTCATCCTGTATTTTCGTTCTGCTTGAATTGGCAAACTCATTAGCGCTTTCTTTAGTAGAAAAAGCGCCGATCTGTATTAAATAAAATGTAACTTCAGTATTCTGAACTTCCGGTTTTGGCTGCAGTGCAGCGTTTTGGGCAGTATCTTTTACAGACGCCTGATCAAAGACATAAAGGGAATCTTTTACCTCACCGGAATTGTTCTTTTGTCTTTCCTTTTCGGAAGTCTGTTGAACAGAAGAGCAAGCCGGAAAGAATAAAGAAATAATGGCTAAAGCAGTGCAGAAGAATATTTTGTTTTTCATAACGCTAATCCGGATGTTTATTTTGTATAATAGTTAGTTATATATATTAAAATAATTTATAAAAAATCATAATACAAAATATCAATTTTATTTAAAATAGTGAAGGGATGGTTTCCCATCCCTTCTTCAGGATTAATCGAGTAAATGCTTAAAAGAGCCCGGAGCAAAATGCGGGAAAATACCCTTCGATAACAGGCTTTGCTTAGCAAGAACAATACTGCCCGGTATAGAGGCAACATTAACCAAAGAATAACTTGCGCCGAATTTATTGTTTATTACTTGTAAGAATTGATTAGCAATTACTGCCTGGCCGCGGCTTGTAGGATGAACCCCGTCTAAACCAAATAATCCGCCTACAAAGAATGCTGTTGAAAAACTTATGCCGTTTTCAACAAGACCACCCGATGCAATGGAATTAAAAAATGAATTAATATCAACAATTCCGAAACCTTCTGAATTTGCAACCGCCGCAATTGTTGAATTGAACGCAGCAGTAGCCGTTTTTGCCGTCGAAATTTCAGATGGATCAAGAATTAAAGCATCCGGCCATGGATTTAACGGACTAAAGCCAAAAGGTTGTGTTGTATCAATACCAAGGGGCAAGGATTAATAGCCATAATCACGGTAATATTGCCCAGTAGGAGTACCAAGCAATGATGCATATGTACTACCATAATGTTATTAATACCGTACCACCAGCAAGAGCTGTTGAATCAGCATATGCGAATGTTGCATCAGCAGAAGTATTTCCGTGTACCTGGTAAAACATGCCGGGAGCGCCTTGCGATATCAGATATGCCCAAGGTATTGCTTCAGCCATTTTAGGCCCAACTGTAGTAAAATATGGTAAAGCTGTTACATCAGGAATATTGGCAACTGCTACTTTAGCGCCGATTGATGCTAAACTGTCACCCAACTGGGTATATAAAGCCTGGAATATATTAGCATCCGTTGGCGTAGAAGGTGAAGTACCGCCGCTTGTTGCAAAACCCAATACATCGTTATTACCTATCCATAGTGTCACAAAAGTAGGCTTCAAACCTTTTGCCTGAGTATATTGAGAACCTCTGCCTCTCAGTATAATATCAAAATAAGGATTAGCACTTCCGCCTGCCAAATATGAAGCACAAGTTGTACTGCTGGTTGCATTCAAAACATCATATACAACTGCACCGGGTACTCCAAGATTATTATATGAGCTGGTATAAGCAGAGTTTATCGGAGCGCCAACGTTATTATCAATCGTTAAATTAAGAGTACCGGTTGCCGGATCAAAAGATTGAACTTCTATTCTTCCGCCGAGACCCGGATCAGAAATAAAGGGAATTGCATAATTTGAATTTACCTGTTGTGCAATTAAATTTCCATAAGAATAAACCTGTGCACTTTGATATAAGGCACCGGATTGATAACCGGCAGTAATACTGTTCCCTATGGAAACGTATCTCGATAAATCAGCGCTACCACTTTTTGCGCTGGGCCCTGTTAAATTTGTTCTATCCTGGCAGCCTGAAACAATCAGAACAACCAATAAAACTGTTGCAATCGATCCTTTGAGGGAAAGAATTAAATTTAATAATTTTTTCATTTTTCAAATCCTTTCCTTTTTATAAACTATATGATAAAGTTAATGAAACCAAATTCGCATATGCGTTATAA
The DNA here is from genome assembly GCA_003142915.1 of Ignavibacteriales bacterium. Lineage (GTDB taxonomy): Bacteria > Bacteroidota > Ignavibacteria > Ignavibacteriales > Ignavibacteriaceae > FEN-1297. The sequence continues at coordinate 2,211 of PLNZ01000260.1, forward strand.
GTACCATTAAAAGGGCTATATGTATTTGGATTTGTACCAGCCGGAACAACATTCCCCGTAGCATAATCTTCCAGTGAATTAGTGACTGTTAACTGGCTGTTTCTTATAAACAAATATGCAGCATTTATTGATAATTTTCTTGTTATTTTATATCCTAAACCGCAGCTAAAACCAAGCCTGTTAGATTCGGGTAAAGATGGGTTAACATATTCTGCCTTAACAGGACTATTATCAAAATAAATTCCGGCTCTTAAATCCCAATCGGGATTTAAACTATATTCCGCGCCAAGACGTGCTATATATGAATTATCATACATCCTTGGATTTGCTACGGATTCTTTAAGGTTGGAGAAATTAAATGTCAAAGTATCATAGCTTGACCAACCAACATATTGAAAATCGACGCTGAGTAATAGTTCCGGTATAATTCTGTAGGCTGCGCCAAATGCAAGATTTAAAGGAGTAGTTAAATCAGCGGAAACATTTCCGTTAGGAAGGCTTGAAGCAAGCTGTGAGGCGCCTGCGGTAGATACATTGCCTTTGAATTTATATAATATTTTACTGTGAAAAGAAACGCCGAATGAAAGTTGATCCGATGGTTTATAAAGAGCGCCTAAATTATAACCAAATTCAGAATTATCTTTCCCATTCATTGAAATAAAAGCGTCACCCGCAAATGGAAATTGTGGAGACTCTTTGGTTATATTTACAGAAGCAAAGCTGTAAACCAACCCCGCACTTACTGAAAGGTTATCAAGCAGATTATAAGCAGCAACCGGAGAAATAGTAAAAACTTTTAGAGTTATTCCTTCAGCCAAATACTTTCCAACCCAACTTGAGTCCCATTGTGAACCTAAACCGAATGGACTGGTAAAAACGATTCCAAAAGCCCAGTCCGAATTATACCTGTATGTTGCATAAAAATGTGTTGGAAAGAATGTTTGTTTTGTAGCGTCGTATTCCGTAACCTGAGGTGAAACACCTCTGAAGGTGAAGACAGGTGCAATTAAAGTAGTGCCCAGCATAAAATTTACACCGGAGAACTGAGTTAATCCTGCCCCATTGAAATATATGGCAGAAGGATCATCGGCAATCGCAGTGAATGCTCCCCCCATACCAAGAGCGCGAGCACTATTTTCATTTAACTGGAAACCGCCCGCAAATGCCTGGTTTAGACTTATCGATAGAAAAAGAACGAAAGCAAGTATCTTTACTTTCACGTTTTCCTCCGTTTTTGTTGGTTATGATTAATTAATTATGCATTGATTAAAAGAATTCCGGTAAAAATTACAAAAAACAATTGATACAAGAGACAAATAAATCGCAATTTTTTGTTAGCAATTTTGTTTTGATAATTTGAGTTTGAAATTTATTTGTAAGTTGTTTTTTGCTTCTTGTTATTCTTACCATTCATTTTTTCTTATGTGACATGAATTAATTAACTGAGAACCAAATTGAAAAATTATTCAATTGTAAAGAGGACTATTTCTTTCCAGTCATACATAAANNAAGAGGACAATTCCTTTCCAGTCATATATAAAGCCAATCCATTTATTCGAAATTTTTATAAATAAATAATAAGCATTTAATTTCTTTATTCCAAAAAATTTCTCTTCACGGCAGTTGAATATAATTCATACGGCAATCTCCCCTAGATTGGCAATTAATATTTTATTAAACAAAATTAACCCTAATTTAATTCTGCTATTGTTATACCGTCTCCACCAAATTGTATTGGTGCAAAATAATAATTCTTAACCAGTTCATGGTTTTTTAATATATCCTGCACCGTTTTTTTTAGAATGCCTGTGCCTTTACCATGTAAAATTTCTATTCTCACAAGCCCCGATGAATAAGCATTATCAATAAATTTTATTACTTCAAATTCAGCCTCTTCCGGCTTTTCTCCTCTTATATCAAGGCGTTGTTGAGGCATTTCAACCTGAGGGATATTATAAATTATTCTTTCTTCTTTTTTATTTTCTTTTTTAGAATGAATAAGATTCTTTACCGGAATTTGCATTTTAACCGAACCAAACCTAACAGTTGCTTTCTTCTTATCTTTTGATAATTCTAAAATTTCTCCAATAGACTGGGTTTCTTTAACCGCAACAAGATTACCAACATCAAAATTATAGTTTTCTTGATTTAAATCAATATCTTCTGATAAGAAAGTTTTATTATTCTCCTTTATTTCCCTGACTATTTTTTGAGATTCTTTAATAATTTCGTTCTTAGCATTGGATTCCTTCAATTCCTTTATTACATTTTCTATTTTGCGGTTTATTCCTTTAAGGTAATCCTCTGCTTCAGCTTTTGTTTTTTTTAAGATTTCTCTTTTCTCACTGTCAAGCTTTTCAATATTTTGTTTATAAAGATTCGATAGTCCTGAAAGTCTCGCATTTTCAAGTTCTGTTTTTTTCAATTTATCTTCAAGCTGCTGTGACTTTCGTTCAATATCCACAAGAAAGTTTTCAATCTTATGTTTGTCGCCTTCAAGATAAGTAGAGGCAAGCTCTAAAAAGTTCTCTGTAAGTCCGATTCGTTTAGCAACCTCAAAAGCATAACTTGAACCGGGAATACCCTGTTTGAAAACATAAGTCGGCTTTAGATTATATGTATCAAACTCCATAGCGGCATTCTCAAAACCTTCCAGCGTGTTTGCAATAATCTTTAAACTGCCGTGATGAGTTGTTGCAAAAGCAGAAGCATGTTTATCACGTATGGTAATAAGCATGGCTGCTGCTAATGCGGAACCTTCCGCCGGATCTGTGCCGGTTCCGATTTCATCAAGAAGAATTAAAGAATCGGAATCAGCCGAGTTTAGAATTTTATTAATATTTGAAAGATGCGAACTGAAAGTGGACAAATCATCTTCAATTGATTGCGAATCGCCTACATCCAGCATAATATTTTTGAAGAAATGAAAATTCGAATCAGGACTTACAGGTATATGGATTCCCGATTGAATCATCAAAGAAAGAAGTCCGATAGTTTTTAATACAACAGTTTTTCCGCCGGCATTGGGACCGGTAATTAAAACTATTTTTTTGTTGTTTACGTTTATATTTAGTGGAACAGTATTTTCTCTGCCGAGCTTTTTTAAAATGATGGGATGACGGGCATCATTAACCAAAAAAGGTTTTTTATTATCAATTGTGGGAAATGAGCCTATAATTTCAATAGAATAATCAGCTCTTGCAAATATTGAGTCTATATAAGAAATAACTTCAAGAGAATCCTTAAGCTGCGGACTAAGCTCGCCAATCCTCTTTGTTACTTCACGAAGAAGCCTTTCTATTTCTCTTCTTTCGGCAAATGAGAGGGAAACAATATCGTTATTTAATTCGAGTGTTTCTTCTGGTTCGATATAAACAGTCTGTCCTGTTGATGATTCCGAATGAATAAAACCGCGTATATGCCGCTTGTGTTCCGATTTTACCGGTATTACAATTCTTCCATCCCGAAGAGTTAAGTAATCTTCCCTGACTATATCTTTTTCATTCAGCGACTTTATTATCCGGTTTACAGAACGGATCAATTCATCGTTCTTAGAACGTATTTCCCGTCTTATTTCTGCCAGTTTGGGACTTGCGCTATCTTTAATTTCACCGTTCTCGTTTATTATTCTATGAATAAAATTTTCAAACAGCTTGTCAATAAAAAGTCTGCCTGTTAACTCATTCAGCAACGGTGCTGTTTCAAAATTGTGTTTCAAGTATTGGGCAAGGTTACGGGAAATAAGGGCAAGCTTAAGTATTTCCAAAACTTTTTTGCCGTCAATAATAGCTCCTTCAATAGCGCTGGTTGAAATTGTTACATCAAGATCAGGTATGAATTCCAAAGGCGGAAAATCATTCTTTATTAATATTTCTTTAGCCTCATTTACAATATCGCCTTCATTCTTAGTTTCTGCAAAGGAATTAAACGGCTTCAAAGATAGTATAAGAGCTTTCCCCTTCTCGGTAATGCTGTATCTTGAAACATATTGAAGAATTTTCGGGTATTCCAGTTTCTCAAGAACTAAGCTGGATATCATTGAGTGGTATCCTTTTCATTAATATAATCTTTTATAATCTGTTTTGTCTTTGGCGTATAGTTATTCAGATAATCAACCGTTGAAGGAATAATATTATAAACTGCGCTATAAAACAAAGAGGATTCTTTTATTTTTTTTGAGGGGGCGTTAAAAATATTCATAAGAAATAACAACGCACTTACAAAAAAAAGAATCTGAATTGTTCCTATAGTGCCGCCTATAATCTGATTTATAAGATTATTTACTTTATCAAACGGGTGAATAACTCTTTTAATCACTGAAGATAAAAAGATAATAAAAAGGAAGATTAATATTCCGGCGATAATTTCCGAAAGGTAAAATTCTATTCCGAAAATTTTTTCGAGTATTTTTCCCAGACTATCTGCAAACTTAACAGCAAGAAAAATACCTAATCCGAATCCGATTAATCCTATAAGCTTTCTTATAAAACCGTCTTTATAACCAAGTATAAATCCAATAAGAACGATAAATATAATTATGATGTCAAGCAGATTCAATTGATACCCAGAAAATTTTCTATTGCGGATTTTACTAATTTGCCGTCGGCTTTGCCTTTAAGTACCTTCATTACCTGCGGCATAAGCTTTGGAAAATCTTCTTTGGATTTTGCACAGATGCTTTCTGCTGTCTTTTTTATTTCTTCTTTAATTTCTTCTTCAGATAACTGTTCAGGGAGATATTTTAGAATAATCTGCAATTCGCTTTCTTCTTTGGAAGCTAAATCTTCCCTTTTAGCATTTCGATACTGTTCAACTGAATCTTTTCTCTTTTTTGCGGCAGCACTTAACAGTTTTATTTCTTCTTCAGGATTTAATTCCTTACCGGTACCGCTTTTTTCAAATTCTAATATAAGCGCCCTGATAGACCGGATTGTTTCAAGTTTTAGCTTATCACCGGATTTCATTGCGGCTTTAAGATCCTCATTTATTTTCTCTTTAAGACTCATTTTGCCCTCATTTTAAATATAATGATCACAACCAAAAAAGGAGGTCGAATTCAATAACCTGCCCAGCTAATAATATATATTTTGGTTTTATCAAATATAATAAACAGAAATTTGAATATCTATTCACAACCACTTCTTGGTGGATACTTCATTTAGGGGCTTTTGGTATGAATATCGGCGTTAAATCGACTTCCTCCAGATCTCCTCCTTTCTAAGGAGGAGGGAAAAAAAATAGTTTAATACCAATGATATTCAAAATATTTCATTGCATTACAATTTTAAATCCCCGCCTTGGCAAGGTGGGGTGGGCTTTAGCCCGGAGTGGTTGTTTTGCAATTTTTGTTTTTTCATCCCGATGTTGGCTAAATAAATATATTTCGTTAAATTCTTTTTCAATTAAGATTTTAGCAACTCCATTTCCCAATGCACTATAAACGCCGAAGATTAAAAGTTCCTTTTTCATACTCTTCTTAATAATTATTTTTCAAAAAATTCGATAAAATAAAGTTAATAAAACATCTGTTTGCACAAAACGACTCATATCAATTGGATATGCCTAATTTTTTTTTAAAACTTCAAATCTTTAAATATTTGAAGACTTAATAATATTTATACCGATTTTAGTTTATTTTTCATAAGCTCTTTTTATTAATTTATAGTTTATAACACGGAGGAGAGATGTCCACTTTAATGGCAAGCATTTCAGGTGTAAGAGGAATAATAGGCGATGGCCTTGATCCCGGCACAATAATTAAATATACATCTGCATATGCGGATTTTATCGGCAAAGGCAAAGTGGTTGTCGGGCGAGATGCAAGAATGACAGGCGAGATGGTTTTATCCTT
>PLNZ01000290.1 GCA_003142915.1 Ignavibacteriales bacterium
TGGCATGTCCCTGATGCTTGCCGCCAAGAATGCCGGTCTCGATTCTCATCCGATGGACGGATTGGATGTGGAAGGCGTCAAGAAGGCATTCAATATACCCGATCAATACTGGGTTCCTCTTTTACTGGCAATTGGTCATTTTGATAAAAGTAAAACTCTTCTTCCGGCAAAATGGAGAAAAGGCTATAATGAGATAGTGGTAAATTTTTAAATTAAAAAGCATTGACAAAATTAGACATTTTTATATTACATAAAAAACAGTTGACAAACGTCAACCCAAAATGTTTATATGGAAAATAAGAAAAAAGATNNAGGTAACATCCGGCAATTGATTGACCAAGGAAAAGTTAATATAAGACCAAATGCTTTACGTTCAGCATTTGATGATTTTGGATGGGGTATTGATGACATTAAAAATGCAATAAAAAAACTTCAACCCAAACACTATTATAAACCTGAGGCTCATCGCGATAATACAGATATTACGCTTAATTATTATAAAGCACGTGGAATCAATAATGAAGACATATACACACATTTTTACATTGATCCTGATGGGATTTTGATCATTAGCAGTTTTAAGAGAAAATAGGTGAAGTATGAATTGCTTTAAATGCAATGGGTCATATCAAAAAAAGCATGGCAAATTAAAGTTCGATGACCGTTATATTGGTATAATAGTCGTTGATGATGCCGATTATTATGAATGCCCAAAGTGTGATGATCAACTATTGCCTGTGGAAACGGCAAAATTAATTGAAAATAAGCGGAAAGAATTGCTTGAGCAATATCTTCAGGCACAACCAATAAAAGATTTTTTATCGGTNNTATCGGTTGCGGAAACATCTGAATCACTGAAAATCACAAGACAAGCTTTACATAAGCATAAGCGCATAAACAACGGCTTTATATATCAGACAACGTTTAGCGGTAACAAAGTATATTTAAAAAAATCAATTGATCTATATAAGAAAAATGGTGATGGTCGTTTTTTAATAAGTAATTGGTTTTTACAAGAAAGGTTTATTGATCTTCAACGTTATGATGAATTCGATATACAAACCTGGCATCAAATTGTTCCAAGTAATTTTGCATTACCCATAAATAAATCGTTTGATGAAATTACAGTTCGTACTAAAGTAAGTCCCTATGAGTGGACAGGTGTTATATTAGGCAAGAAACATGAACGGAAAGATATTTCAAAATTTAATTAGTCTTACGGTTTTATTAACATCTCAAAAGGGAGTAAAGTAAATGTCGAAAAAGAAAGAGCCAAAAGTCATAGTCAATGATAGTTTGCCGATTATTCCAGTAGATAACTTATGGCTAAGTGTAAGACAAGATAAATTATGTTATCTTAAATTTTTTATGGGATTCCCCGAGGGAATAAGAGAGCAAGCAAAACTGCTAATCACGGAGAAAGATCTAAAATCCATATTAGATGATCTATGTAAGCATTTAAATCATTTCCCTGGAAAAAAGAAGCTGATTAAGAAAATAAAGGGGAGAAAAATCGACAAATCTTAACTATAGATATTTAGGATAATTAAATAATTAGGGACCGCTGTTAATGCTCACTAATGAGCTAGCTCTTTTTAGGAATTTCCGGGCACAATATACTTTTTAAAATTCTACGCTAGTCCTGATACACAACAATATTGCCACTTCTATTATAATGAATGACTTAATCATCACTCAAGCTGTAAAAGAGGATTTTCCCGCCATTCTTGATATACAAAGAAAAGCATTTCTGGAAGTCGCTAGAACCTTCCATCTACAGTCCATGCCGCAGATAGAACAAACACTGGAAAGTTTAACGGCTGAATTTAATAATTGCACCATTTTAAAAGCTTCCCTCGCCAATAGAATAGTCGGCTCCGTACGCGCATATAACCACGACGATACCTGCTATATCAGCAGATTAGTGGTTCTGCCGGAATATCAGAATCGGGGCATTGGCAAGGCCTTAATGAAAGAAATCGAAAATCAATTCAAAAATATTGTCAATCGCTATGAATTATTCACCGGCTCCCGTGATCAAAGAAATCAATACTTATATAATAGACTAGGATACAAACCTTTTAAAACCGAATATCTTAATAATGAAATAACCTTTGTCTTTATGGAAAAAAGCGCGCAATAATGTTTAGGGACAGAGGCATTCACTTTGAAATATTTTTTAATTTTATAGCAATAATTAAAATATTATAATGAAGTTAACGCACGAAAATAAAGTAGAAAAATTTTATTCTCATGGTTCAGACACCAGAGGTTTTCAAGACGGCGGCTATTTATCATTTGGCTATTGGACTGAGGAAACTATTGATTATCATCAAGCCGCTGAAGCATTGATTAATCGCCTGCTCAAATTTGAAAAACCGCTTAACCAAGGGGTAATTTTAAATGTCGCCTGCGGCTATGGCGCTGAAACCGTAAAGATTTATGAGAAAATTCGCCCGGATAAAATTATTGCGATTGATATCACAAATTCGCATGTTGAATTCGCCCAGCGTCGAATTAATTTGCTAAACTTATCGGACCGGATTCATTTTGAAAAAATAGACGCTTGCAATATGAATTTTCAATCCGATAGTTTTATTTACGTGATTGCTGTCGAAGGGCCGGCGCATTTCAATACCAGAGAGGTTTTTTTACGCAAGGCCTATGAGGCGCTTAAACCAGGCGGAATTTTATTACTTTCAGATATCGTGGCTGATAATCTTAAAACAAAAAAAAGTTTATACAATAAAGTAATCGCCAATTTCTGCGCGTGGCGTTGGCATATGCCGAAAGCGAACTGGATGACAGCGAAAGAAATAAAAACATTATTAAAAGAAATTGGTTTTACAATTGATAAGGCGGAAAGTGTTGGCGCTAATGTTTATCCCGGATTTTCTCGTTTTAATTTAAAATGGAAATCAATAAAGAATGCTGTTTATACCCGGGGGCTAAGAATAGGCCTGTTGCTCACGTTTATTTCTTGGTTGCTGGGACATGTATACAGAAGAAAAATGATTGATTATGTGTTTATTAAGGCGATTAAGCCAAGTTGATGCTTTTTATGCTTAGTTGCATTTAGAAAATTTTTAGAATTATTTCATCAGCCGTTTGCCATAGTAAAAGCAAATTCTGTTTCTGAAACTTGGATCTCATTAAAATAGCCCCACTTAGCTTCGCACGTGGGA
>PLNZ01000094.1 GCA_003142915.1 Ignavibacteriales bacterium
CAGTAATCAGGTCTATGGCAATGGTGTTCTCAATTATCGTTACATTGTCAATACTGCTAACTTGTGAAATTAAAGCACGTTCAACTTCCCGGCCTGTCAGATCCTTGGCATGAACAATCCGCGGCATCGAATGACCGCCTTCTTTTGCAAGGTCGAGCTTACCGTTTTTCTGTGTAAATTGAGTTCCGAGTTCAATCAGATCATGTATCCTGTCGGGACCTTCTTTAACGATTATTTCAACGGCATTTTTATGACATAATCCCGCGCCTGCAATTAAGGTATCATGGATATGTCTCTCAAATGAATCGTTAGGATCAATAACAGATGCAATACCACCCTGTGCACAATTTGTATTCGATTCATTTTTTTCTTTTTTGGTAATTAAAACGACTTCGGCATATTCCGAAATCCTTAAAGCGGCAAATAAACCAGCTATGCCGCTTCCAATTATCAATACATCAGTTTTTATTTCCATTTTATTTACTTCGTCTGGAATGATTCATCTAAATTGAAAATATTTGAGTTCATAATAAGCAGTTTTAACGATATAAGATTTTTGAATTTAGATACAAACAATAATACAGCGATAAATTAAAAACAAAGCCAACCACAATTGAGTATACAATATTCTTAGATTGAACATACATGGCAATTGTAGATAAAAATATTCCCCATAATATAATAAGTATTTCAAATCCTAAAAGAGCATAAGCCAAAAACTCTTTTAAGGCAAATACAGAAGGATCTTTAGAAAAAAGATTCCCGCCAAATACGGTTACTTCCACAGTAAACAGAATTATAAGCGCAAAAATATACGGCAATAATGAATATGTAAGAATCGCAAAGTTATCCCGGATTCTGGTTCTCAAATTATATAATTTGTTAATAATTGTTATAACAATTCCAAAAATAAGAACAAGCGTAAAAACAGAACCAAGTATAATAAAATAATTCCTGATAATATTTTCATGAATAGCTTCGGCGGTAATTGTCAATAAAGATAAATACATCGAGTCTATAAAAAGTTTTACGGATGCAAGACACATGATAAAAGAAATAAAATTTTTATGATCGGATTGAATTATTAAGCTGAAAGCTTTCGTGGGGCTTTCAATTAAAAGGCCGAGTATTTTCCATAGATCAATATTATATATTCTTTCACGCAAGTAAGATTTGCATTTCTTACAGATTAAAGCGTAATAGGAATTTTCTTCCTCACAATTTTTACATGTTAATGTATTTTTCATTAAAAATTTATCCTCATGTTCAGCATAGGAGTATTAGTTCCGGAATCCTTGCTGACACTAAAATCAAAAAGCTGTGCATCAATATATGCATCAACAAGATTAAGAATATAGGTTAGTCCCATATAAATGGCAAATAAATCTCTTTGATCCTGATAAAATTTAGCATATTGTAAATACGTGATACCGTTTGCAGAACCCAATTGGTTATAATAATTCAGGTACTGTTTATATTGATTATTATTAAACTTCCAATTATAAATTAACCATGCGGTAGCTCCCCAGATAATCGGGGCTTTCCAATATGACTCGGTGTAAATCTGTCCTAAGCCAGGTAGAATGGCGCTTCTGAGAACTGCTCCCAACGGAGCTTTACTCATTACAAATATAGTATCTGAAGGGTTATCAATCTTTTTTTGAACTGTATCCTGTTGTGCAAAAATTAATTGCAGTGAAAATAGAAAAAAGATTAAAACTTTAATTATATGATTTGCTGATAATTTCAAAGAGTTCAAATAAACGTTCTAATTCATCGTTTGAATAAAATTCAATAGTAATTTCACCTGTACCGTCATGTTTTTGTTTGCAAATGACTTTTGTTCCAAACAACTTTCTCAGTTTATCTTCTATATCACTTACCGATGACGCATAAGAAGTGGTTTGTGAAGTAAATTTAACAGTCCGTTTAGGAGGTCCCGAAGACAACATAATTTTCTTGACGATCTGCTCAACCTTTCTAACGGAAAGATTACCATCAACAATTTTCTTCAAAACGTCAAGCTGCATTTCTTCGGAAGGCAGATTAATTAAAGCCCTTGCATGCCCGGAAGATATAACTTCCTTAATAAGGCTTTCACGTACTTGAACCGGAAGTTTTAACAGACGTACTGAATTAGCTATTGTTGTTCTGTCTTTTCCAACCTGATCGGCAATCTGTTCCTGTGTCAAATGGCACTCATCCATTAATCTTTTATATGCCATTCCAATTTCAATAGGATTTAATCTTTCTCTCTGGATGTTCTCAATTAATGCAAGCGCAAGCATTGTTTCATCGGAATCGACTTTAATTATATAAGCCGGTATTTCCTTATACCCGATGTCGCGGCATGCTCTTAATCTTCTTTCGCCCGATATCAATTGATAATTATTATCACCGCCAAATCGTCTTACGGTAACCGGCTGGATGAGTCCGTTTGAGAGAATTGATTTTTTCAATTCCTCAAAAGCTTCCGGCTCGAAAGTCATTCTTGGCTGAAAAGGATTTGAAGAAATAAATTCAACCGGGATTTTAGCCAGAATATCTACTTGTTTGCCGTCGTCCTTTTTAATTTCTGCAAATTTCGCTGGTTCGTAGTTATCTTTTGAATTGTGCTGATTGATCAGGGCGTCTAGCCCTCTACCAAGCCCGGTTTTCAACTTTGTCATACTCCGATCTATCTTACTTTTTTAGAATTTCTCTCCAACAATTCAGATGCAAGTGCAATATAGTTTTGGGAACCGGTTGAAAGCGCATCATATAATATTACCGGTTTACCGTAGCTAGGAGCTTCCGATATTCTAACATTTCTATGGATAATTGTTTTATATACTTTTTNNCCGAAATATTTTTTTACTTCTTCCGCCACCTGCTGCGAAAGCCTTAGCCGTACATCAAACATTGTAAGAAGGACGCCTTCCACTGTAAGGTCTTTATTAAAATATTGTTTAACAATGTTAATTGTGTTCAATAACTGTCCTAAGCCTTCAAGTGCGAAATATTCGCACTGTACCGGAATCAATACCGAATCAGATGCAGTAAGAGAATTAAGCGTAAGTAAACTCAGAGAAGGCGGACAATCAATAATTATAAATTCATAATTATCTCTAATGTTTTTAAGCGAATGTACCAGCAACCTTTCACGGTTCGGCATATCCACCATTTCTATTTCCGCTCCCACAAGATTGATATTGGAAGGCAGTATATCCAAAAAAGGCATATAGCTGTTTATAATAACCTTCTCAATCTGTTCCGTTCCGATTAAAACTTCATAAACCGACGGGTTTTGATTGTTTATACTTAATCCAGATGAAGAATTAGCCTGGGGGTCAATATCCACAAGTAATGTTTTTTTTTCAGCGGCAGCCAGAGAAGAAGATAAATTTATCGCCGTTGTAGTTTTACCAACTCCGCCTTTTTGATTTGCTATAGAAATAACTTTTGCNNTATTAAGATATTTTCATAAGAATTAGAATAAAAAAATTTTGCCATTATTAAGCTCAATACACGCCGGAGCAACAATTGATACAGTAATGATTATTTAAAAGAAGCTAATAGTTTTAACTATAATAAAAAATGGTGCCTGTATTTGAGGCGGTAAATCTCCAGAATTTTTATAAAGACAATTTTTCCCAAACCATGAACAATAAACTTTGACAATATACTATTAAATAATTAATTTAAATTATTATTTTTAGTACTAAATTGAATATTGAAGTTCAGGATGAGTGAGCTTCAAGATTAGTCAGCCGAGGTTGAGTATGTAATAGCTGCACTTTGAATTCTGNNACTTTCCAACTTAAGCATTATAAGTAGTATATAGTGAATCCGGGTTTGTTAAGCTGTTGTATGGATAAAACCTTATACGGGTATCTAAGTGTAAAGCTCATCAACCTCCGGCCGAAACAAATTTGGCATTATAGTTTGGCACAACTCTTTAGTTGAAGCGCAATTATATATCATTTTACGGAAGGAATATAAAGCAGATCTCAATAATATTACTTCATGCATTTATCAGTTGGGCGATTTGTGGAACAACCATCGGAATTGCCTTTAAATTTACAACAGAATATTCTGCTCTTATAATCCATGCGTTAGCAGTACAGGTTGTCTTTGGCATAATATCGTTAGTATATCCTTGTCTGATCTTTTGTTAGTTTTATTCTCAAGCGGCTTAGTCCTCTTATAGCTTCATTTTCTTCATTTGGTATATAGATGCCTTCGATTGGATTGTTACTTAGCTCTCTGGCTAATTTCCGTGAATCTATTTTATCTGACTTATTTCTTTTCTCCTTATGCTTTGTTGGTACATCTGCTGGATTTACTATAATATTCTTTATACCCAGGGCTCTTAACTGCCTATCTATCCAGTATNNCCTAATTTCTCTGTAAGTATCGTAATAGTTCTTCCGGATCCGGATTCATTGAAAATGTTTTTAAATGAAGCCCTTGATATTGTATTGTTACTGACCAACTCCTTTTATGAACATCTATACCAGCATATATTATTTGTCCTGTATAATCTAATTTACAGAAAGGATGCCAATTTATTTACTTTTTAAACATAATATCTATCATTACTGTCCGGTTGTTTTGCCGGGACGTAGCCATAAGTTATTTAAATATATTATTTTATAGAGAATTTTCATTGTAATCGATTTCAAATTAAAATTGTCGTTTCAATTCAAAATATTGGAGCGATAAAGTGAATCAAGATCAAACTATTTTTTCTTAAATTATGAGTTACATACCTAAACATAGTTTTAATTATTGTGTCGAAAAATATCGAGGCAACTATAAAGTTCAATCATTTACTTGTTGGGAACAATTCCTTGCTATGGCATTTGCCCAATTAACATATAGAGAATCTTTGAGAAATATTGAAACTTGTCTTAGGGCAATGCGAAATAAATTATACCATATTGGAATACGAAGTAAAATGTCTCGCTCAACTTTAGCCGATGCTAATCATAATAGAGACTGGAGAATATATGCTGATTTTGCATATATACTTATTGACATCGCCAAAGAACTTTATAGAGGCGATAAGTTTTTCAAAGAACTAAATGAAACTGTTTATGCCCTTGATTCAACAACAATAGATTTATGTTTGTCTTTGTTTCCCTGGGCAAAGTTTAGACAAACAAAAAGCGCTATAAAAATACATACTCTCTTAGACTTACAAAACAATATTCCATTGTTTATAAGCATTACTGACGGCTCTGTTCACGATGTCAACATATTAGATGAACTTGTCACAGAAATCGGAGCCTTCTATGTTGTAGATAAAGGTTATATCGATTTTGAACGACTCTATAAACTTAATATCAGTAGTGCTTACTTTGTTACCAGAGCTAAAGAAAATCTTAACTTCAAAAGAATATATTCTTATCAGGTAGATAAAACGCTCGGACTAATTTGCGATCAATCAATTTTGCTTAAAGGCTTTTATTCATCACAATATTATCCGGAAAAACTACGTCGTATAAAATTCTTTGACTCCCAAAACAACCGTAGACTTGTTTTTCTTACAAATAATTTTCGCCTACCTGCTATTACTATTGCCAATCTATTTAAGCAACGGTGGCAGATTGAATTATTCTTCAAGTGGATTAAACAGAATCTTAAGATTAAGTCTTTTTATGGTAACTCGCCAAACGCTGTTAAGACTCAGATATGCATTGCTATCTCTGTTTATGTCCTGCTTGCTATAATTAAAAAAAAATTAAAATTAGAACATTCGCTCTACACTTTTTTACAGTTAGTCAGTGTATCAATTTTTGAGAAAACACCAATTATTTCAATGTTTTCAGATTCTAATTACATAAATGAAATTCAACCCGATTATAATCAATTGTCTTTATTCAACTTATAACCGGACAGTAGTGAATATATATATAAAGTAAATTTTAAATATTTTGGATTAATATATCCAAAACCAGATAGCCCAATATCAAATATTACAGTGTCTCCCTTGTTGATATTATGACTTGTTACAACTGACCATATTTTGTATGAAGGTTGAACTTGTGCTATAAATATCGAGGGCAATAACGATATGAGTATAAAAATATATTTCATAATATTTGTGCCTAACTATTTAAGATATATTTTCCTTGATAGTTAAAATTTAACTATAATTTACGCAATAGTTTTAGATAAAATCAAATCGAATAATTGTTTATTCCCTTAATTTTTATATTTATCATTAAAGATTAGGTAAACCTTAAAGTTATTCGAAATATTACTGCTAAATTCTTATCCGTTTCAAATATTTATTTATCTATTCTGTACAATGGTCTATAAGTTATTTTATAGTGTCCAGAAGTAAAAAATTATTTTCTTTATAATTTGAATTCCCGTTAAACAATTTATTTTCATAGCTGCATACTTTTTGTAAAGGGCAAATACCGCAGTTCGGCTTTGCAGGTTTGCAAATTCCCCTGCCCAGCCTGATTAAATTTGTATGGAATGAATGTGCAATATCATCAGGCATATTTTCATTCAGCAAGGTAAACGTTTTATCCGGTGTATTCGTATCTGCTATTCCAACCCGGTTTGTTATCCGGTGTACATGAGTATCTACCGGACAGATATTCCGTCTTAACGAAAAAAGTAATACACAGCTTGCCGTCTTTACACCTATGCCGTTATATTTTGTCAATTCTGATATAATATAGCCGTCATTCATTTCTTTAAGATGATCCAGGGATATCTTCCCTTTCTCTTTTTTCAACGAAGAGAGAAATTGTTTTATGGCAAATGATTTCTGTTTTCCCAGACCGGCAGTTTTAATAAGATTTTCTATCTTTTGCTGCGGAAGTTTTTCAACGAGATTCCAGTCGTTATATTTTCCCTTTAAGTTCTGAAAAGCTTTATAAGAATTCTTATCATTTGTATTTTGGGAAAGTATTGTAGCTATAAGAAGGTCTACGGGTTCCGGTGGTACTTTTAATCTCGGCGGGATACCATATTTTTTAACAAGTAATTTATTTACAAGACTGATTTTTTTCTTAATTTCATTCATATATAGAGTTAAAAGTACTTTAACAAAGATAATTATTTCCAAATCAAATAAATTTTCTTTCCCCACAGCTAAAAGCTATAGGCTGCTTCATTTACTTATTTTATGATTCCTAGCATTTACTGTCTTTGATACAACAAAAGTCTATATTATTTTTACTAAATTATTATGTTTGAAGTTTGTTAAAAATTTATTTTAATGCTGTTTAACTAAAATGGAAAAGAAAAAGTTTGTTATTATAGATGCAATGGCGCTTGCTTATAAGGCATATTTCGCTTTTATAAACCGCCCTTTAGTTACTTCTAAAGGAGAACCTACTTCCGCAGTGTTTGGCTTCTTGAGCCAGCTTATTAAAATACTCGGGGACAATAAACCCGATTATGTTGCTGTTGCATTTGACTCCAAGGAGAAGACTTTCCGGCATGATAAATTTGAGAACTACAAATCATCACGTGCTGCTATGCCGGAAGATATGATTCCTCAGATAGACAGAATAAAGCAAATTATTCAGGTCCTAAATATTCCAATTTACATCCTTCCCAAATATGAAGCTGACGATATAATTGGAACCGCCGTTAGAGAAGCGGCTGAAAAAGGGTTGGAATCTTTTGTGTTTACTCCTGATAAAGATTTTAACCAGCTTGTAAGTGATAAAGTTAAAGTTGTACGTCCGGGAAAGACCGCCGATGAAATTGTAGTTTTTGATGTTAAAAAAGTTAAGGATGAATTCGGTTTTGAACCTAAACAGATGATTGATTATCTCGCTTTAATCGGCGATTCATCTGATGATATTCCAGGAGTTGCAGGAATAGGACCTAAGACTGCCGTACCGCTAATACAGAAATATCACTCGGTGGAAAATATATATAAGCATATAGATGAAATAGACAAAGAAAGCATAAAGAAAAAATTATTGGAAGGGAAAGAAAACGCCATTTTATCTAGAGATCTTGCAACTATAGACTGTAATGTACCTCTTGATTTTGATTTTGAAGCAGCCAAATTCCAAAAGCCTGATTTCGATAAATTGCGTCCAATATTTGTTGAACTGGAATTTAAAACTTTATATGGCAATCTGCTTAAAATATATGATAATAGCGGTAAGCAGGAAACTGAATTAGAAGATACAGCAGGTGAAAAGCTAACTGTGTTTGATAAGAAAAATGTTTCATACAAGCTTATTACCATTGTTAAAGATGCAAAAGCGTTGGCTGAAAAACTTAATGGACAGTCTCTTTTTGTATTCGATACGGAAACAGACGGGCTGGATTGTTTCAACTTAATAATGGCCGGCGCTTCTTTTGCTGTTAAACCTAAGGAGGCTTACTTTGTTGCACTAAATCCTAAAGAACATAAAGGCGAATTGTTCTCAAAAGAAATAAACGACAGGCTTGATTTAGCAGACTTCGTAAAAATATTCAAGCCTGTTTTTGAAAATTACAAAATTAAGAAGGTCTGCCAGAATGGCAAGTTTGATATTGCTGTTTTAAGAAGTCAGGGTGTAAATGTTGAGAATTTTTATTTCGATACAATGCTTGCCAGTTATATTATAGACCCGGATCAAAAGCATGGTATGGATGATCTGGCACAAAAATATTTAAAGTACAAGCCTATCCCCCTTTCGGATTTAATCGGCGCTAAAAAAGATCCTTCAAAAATTTTTGATGTTGATATTAATACCCTTGCCGAATATGCCGCCGAAGATGCGGATATTACTTACCGCTTGTATGATATTTTAGACAAGGAACTTGAAAAAGAAAAATTAACAAAAGTGGCTTTTGAAATAGAGTTTCCCCTTGCGCCTGTGCTTGAAGATATGGAACGTGAAGGCATATCTGTTGATAGGTCAGCGCTTAATTTAATTAGTAATGATCTGCTTATTTTGCTTGTTAATTACACATCGACGATATATAAATCTGCCGGTAGAGAGTTTAATATAAACTCCCCGCAGCAGCTTCAAAAGATTCTGTTTGATGAATTAAAGTTAGCCACAGGTAAAAAGACCAAAACAGGCTTTTCAACCGATGCACACTCTCTTGAAGTGCTTAGGGGCGAGCATGAAATTATTGATTTAATTTTGGACTACAGACAGATTTCCAAATTGAAATCAACCTATGCCGATGCTCTTCCTAATTTAATAAAACCCCAAACCGGAAGAATACATACAAGCTTTAATCAAACGGTAGCATCTACAGGTAGATTATCAAGCAACGATCCGAACTTGCAGAATATTCCCATCCGTACGGAAAAAGGCAAAGAAATAAGGAAAGCATTTGTCCCACGCAATAAAGATTATGTCCTTTTAAGCGCCGATTACAGCCAGATAGAACTTAGAATTCTTGCAAGCATTTGCGGCGATGAAGGATTAACTAAAGCATTTAAACACGGAGAAGATATTCATCGCAGTACGGCGGCTTTAGTATTTATGGTAAAGCCGGAAGATGTTACGCCTGATATGCGAAGAAAAGCAAAAGAAGTCAATTTTGGAATCTTATACGGTATAGGTCCCTTCGGATTAAAGACAAGGCTTGGAGTAACCCAGACACATGCAAAAGAAATTATAGATACATACTTTAATACTTTTAAACGTGTAAAGAATTTTATGGACGATTCTGTTTTGAGGGCAAGGGAAAAAGGTTATGCTGAAACATTATACGGCAGAAGAAGATTTTTAAGAAACATTAACAGCAGCAACAGGGTTGTAAGGCAGTTTGAAGAAAGAGTCGCTATAAACATGCCCATTCAGGGAACCGCCGCTGATATGATTAAGCTTGCAATGATAAATATTCATAAGGAACTGACCAGAAGAAAAACAAAAACCAAAATGGTGCTTCAGGTGCATGATGAGCTTTTGTTTGATGCACATAAAGATGAGGTGGAAGAACTTAAACCGGTAATAAAAGAATTAATGGAAAATGCTTTGCTTATGAATGTGCCCATAATTGTGGAAATCGGTACAGGCGATAACTGGCTGGATGCACACTAAATAGTTGGTAAATTTTACCACCCCTTTTCCCTTCTGGACTTTCCCCTCCTACTAAGGAGGGGTTGGCTTTGACCCGGGGTGGTCAAATCATGATAAAAACTCCTCTAAAGAAATCCTCTCTTGGGAGGGGTAAAGAGGTGGGTTAAAACTTAGTTATATAGATATGACATTTAACAAAGAAAATATAAAAAAAATATTGTGCATAAAACCCCGCGGCATTGGCGATATAATTTTATCAACAATTATTCTTGATAATCTTAAAGCTTATTTCCCCGGTGTAAAGATTGATTACTTGACGGAGATATTTGCTAAAGATGCAGTTGAAAATAATCCGCTGGTAAATAAAGTACTTACTATTAAGCGTGCTGAGTTCCCGCTGAAAGCGGCTCTTAAAATCAGGAAAGAGAAATATGATCTTATTTTAGATTTATGGTCGAATCCCCGAAGCGCTCAAATTACTTTCTTATCCGGGGTGAAATACCGGGTAGGTTTTTCTTACTGTGGAAGGAAATACGCCTATAACATTCTTGCTTCATCGGACAGAGGCGCGCATCATTCCGCAGAGCATAATCTTGAACTCCTGAAAGTATTGGGAATTCCCGTTATATCTAAAACGATTCATTATTATGTTTCCGAAAGCAATAATAATTCCGGTATAGATTTTATAAAAAAGAATTTCCCGGGCAATATAAGTATTACCGGAATTATTCCTTCAGGCGGATGGGCTTCCAAGAGGTGCGATGCTGTTAAGTGGGTGGAAATATGCAAAGCCTTACATAAAAGATACAAGATGATGTTCTTAATTTTATGGGGACCCGGTGATGAACAGGATGCAGACTATATTAAGCAGCAATTAACGGAGTTGACTATATTGGCTCCGGCAACAAGTATTGTAGAGATGGCGGGTTTGATCAACAATTGCGGTCTTATAGTTGCTAATGATTCCGGTCCAATGCACATTGCGGCAGCTTTGGGTGTTCCTACGCTAGGTTTGTTTGGCCCTACAAACCCTCAAATGCATGGGCCTTATGCTGAAAATTCCTGTTATGTGATAAAAAAAGATTTGTTTTGTATTATCTGTAATAAGACGGAATGTCCGTATAAGCATGAATGCTTTATTAATATGGATGTTAACAATGTGGTTGATAAAGCCGGAACTCTCATGTTGAAATCTAAAATGACAATATAAAGGTTTCGCAATAGTTGACCACCCCGAACCTTAGCAGGGTGTTGCAGAACGTAAAATATTTTTTAATTGCCCCGACTTTTAGAGCCTGTGTGAAAATCGGTATCAAAATTATAAATTTTCATTTTACTGAATATTAAAGTGTTTATATGCAAGTAATTAAATATTTATTCGCTGTTTTTGAATTTTCACACAGGCTCTAAAAATCGGGGCGATTTGCAACACCCTGCTTAGGCTTACCCTTCTTTATTAAAGAGGGGATTTTAAACTGTGATTTTATAATATTAACGCTAAATGAAAAAAATTGAACTCATATTAAAAAACTTATTGCTTAGAATTCTGCTTTTATTAAAAGGTAAATCAAACCTTCCTGTAAAAAACTCTTTTGATGAAAATTCTAAAATATTATTTATAAGGCTTAACCGTATAGGCGATGCGTTAGTAACCACTCCATTGCTTCATGAAATAAAGCGGTCGTTGAAGAGTAAAATTTATGTTTTAGCCGATAGGAAAAATTTTACCGCTTATACCAATAATCAGGATATCGATAAGCTAGTAATATTTGAAAAAGGAGTTAAAGGCTTCTTAGATATTTTAAGATTCATAAAAGATAATAATATTGATACAGTTGTTGATCTGCATGATGATGTTTCCACAACGGTCAGCTTTCTAATTGCATTATGCAATGCGCAAAATAAATTTGGATTGGAGAAAGAGAACAAAAATATCTACACACGTACAATACCAAAGCCCGATAGCAATATCCACCATGTTGTTGACAGAGTTATGGAGATATCGAAATTGTTTAATATACAGCCTGATAAGTCACGGATAAAACTGCACTATTATCTTGATAAAGCATCCATCGAGAATGCGGATAAGTTTATTTCAGGGAAGTTTGGACAAAATAAATTCTTAGCCGGTATAAATATTTCTGCTGGCAGCGATGCAAGGTTTTGGGGTATAGATAATTTCAAAAGCCTGTTAGGCTATTTATCAAATTATGATATAAATATTTTATTGTTATCATCTCCAAAAGATTCCAAAGCCGCCGTTAAGATAGCCGGTAAGGAGTATAACTATTTTTATTCAAATAATTTCAGCGAGTTTGCAGCAGTTATTTCAAAACTTGATTTGCTTTTCACACCCGATACTGCCGCTGTTCATCTTGCTTCGGCATTCGGTATTTCTACATTTGGAATTTTCGTAAAATACAACACGCAGGATCTTATTTGGTCGCCGTATAAGACAAAGTTTGATTGCATTGTTACAACCGGTCATAACTTATGCGGTATTACTGTTGAACAGGTAACCGCAGGGTTAAAACCGTTTCTTGAAACAATAATATTGGAATATAATGCTGTTAAATGACGTAAATCCTTTTCCCTTATCAACAAGAAGAAACAGGCCTTTAATTTTAGACGGCGCTATGGGCAGCTTATTGCAGCAGATGGGTGCTAAAGTTAATAACAAAATGTGGATGTCATTGATAAATTTAAATAAGCCTGAAATGGTTCTGAACGCACATGAGCAATACATAAAGGCAGGAGCAGATATAATTACTACCAATACTTTCAGGACAAATCCTATTGCCGTAAATAAATACGGCAAGAGTATAAATATTCAAAAGCTTGTAAGAGAAAGTGTGGGTCTTGCGATGGCAGCGGCTAAGGATTTACCTGTTTTTATAGCAGGCTCAAATCCTCCTGCTGAAGATTGCTACCAGTATGAACGGAAAGTATCTATTAAAGAGCTTAAAGCAAATCACTTTAAACATATTGATCTGCTGATGGAAAGCGGATGTAATTTCATCTTAAATGAAACGCAGAATCATTTTGATGAAATAAAAATAATTTGTAATTATTGCAGTAAAAATAATGTTCCGTATGTTTTAAGTATTTTCTTTGATGAATATTATAAGTTGTATTCCGGTGAAAACATCAGCGATGTTTTAAAATATATTATTGATTATTTCCCTCTTGCTATTGGTATAAACTGTGTAAAGCCCCATACATTTCTAAAATATTTTAACCGTTTGAAAATAAATTACAATTGGGGACTTTATTTAAATTGCGGCAAAGGAGAATTTGCCAACATAAATATTGTATCCGGAGTTACTCCAAATGGATATTTAAGCACGATAAAAAAAGCTTTAATCAAATCACCTTCATTTGTCGGCGCTTGCTGCGGTTCAACACCTGCACATATAAAAATGATAAAAGAATTTTTAGATGAAAAACATAAAAATTAAAACGTATGCCAAAATTAATATTGGCTTGAACATAATAAACAAAAGGCCGGACGGCTATCACAATATTGAAACTATATTTTACCCCATAAATATATTTGATAACATTACATTTGAACTGTCGGATGCTTTTTCTATAGAATCAAACAATAGTCAATTGGTTAAGGAAGACGGTAATTCCATAATAAAAGCAGTGCATATATTGGAAAAAGAAACCGGAAATAAATTAAATGTAAAAGTTTTTTTAGAAAAGAATATCCCCATAGGCGCCGGTATGGGCGGGGGCAGTTCCGACGGCGCTGCCGCATTAATGGCATTAAATAATTTATTCGATCTAAAACTTAATCAAAATAAGCTGAAAGAATTAGCCCTGCAAATAGGTTCCGATGCGCCGTATTTTATAAATCCCGTTCCTTCCATTGCGCAGTCGCGCGGTGAAGTGTTAAAGGAAATAAAATTTAATATACCTTACCCTGTTTTAATAATAAACCCAGGAATTCACATATCAACCAAATGGGCATATGAAAATCTCATTCCGGATATGCCGCATAAAAACATAAGCGAGATACCCGAATTGGATAAAATTGATTTCCGTGAACTAAAAAATATTCTCACAAATGATTTTGAAAAAGTTGTCTTCCCTAAATTTCCCGAAATAGAAAATATTAAGATTCAGCTTTATGATTCGGGAGCAATATTTGCCTTAATGACGGGCAGCGGATCAACAGCGTATGGTATCTTCCCGGACTCAATGATGGCTGAAAATGCTAAAGAAAAATTCCCCGAAAATTATTTTAGATTTATTTCTTAGTGGTCGTAGTGCTTTAGTGGTAAAATGCCTTCACCACTCCCGAAGGGATCACTATGTGATTAGACACTCATAACAGTGATGGCTTTGCCATAAGATCACGAAGGAACACTAAATAATAATCTCTCAGCTAACTGCACTTTCTGCTATCTCTAAATAATTTCTTGATGCGTTTAATTTTACCATAATTCCAATAGGAATGGTTATGCTGTCTTTAATATGTCCGTGCTTAAGATTATAGATAACCGGAATTTTGAGGCTCTCAAAATAATCTGCAATAACTTCACCAAGGGTTAAAGTTCTTTTAGCCGGATCTGTTTCATTGCAATCAGTAAATGCGCCTAAAATAACTCCCTTAACCTGGTTGAAGACCTTTGCAAGTCTTAGCTGGTTAAGCATTCTATCTATCCTATATGGCACTTCGCTCACTTCCTCTATTAAAAGAATTTTATCTTTTAATTCCGGAAGATAATTTGTACCAACAAGCGACGACAGTAATGATAAATTTCCCCCTGCAATTCTTCCTTTGGATACCCCCTTAACTAAGGTAAAGATTTTTTCATCATCGGGCTGATGTATTTTCCCAATTTTTTTATTGGATGTAACCATAGCCCAAAATATCTCTTCGGTAAAACTGCTTACTTCATCTGCAAAATCTACTGCAAGCATTGGCCCGGCAAAAGTAATAAGTCCGGTTTTGCTTAATATTGCCATCTGCAATGCGGTTATATCGCTATGCCCGACGAATATTTTTGGATTATCCTTAATTAATTTATAATCAATTTTATCAAGCAGACGCGTTGAGCCATAGCCTCCTCTTATACACATTATGGCATTAATATATTTCCTATTAAACATATAGTGAAAGTCATCCGCTCTCTCATCATCATTCCCCGCTAAATAGCCGTGAGTTTTGCCTACATTTTTCCCAACTTCAACTTTATATCCGATTTTTTCAAGATACTTCACCCCAAATTCAACATTTGTAAAATCATCTGTCGAAGAAGCCGGAGAAATAATTCCTATAACATCCCCTTTAGAAAGTTTTTTGGGCTTAATAATTTTCATAAATTCCCACTAAAATTAATTTATAATTGTGCTGTTTAATATTTTAATGTATTAAAACTGTTTCACAGTAACCGGCAGACAGAGGCGAATAAGCAAAACGGTTATTAAATTTTGATTCTCTTTTGTAACCTATTACTTTTACACGAAGTTTTTGCGAAAGTAATAGATTATCCAACACGAAATATTTTTAATTATTTCAATATTCTATGACAACTTAAAAAAAATTGCGGCAATAATTAATTTTTTTTAAATAACTATGATTAGGAAACGTTATTATGAACCCAACTAACAAATTGAAAAATAACAAGTTATCACTAAAGAATAAAGCGTCGGCAATAAAATTATTACTAACCGATAACGACGGCGTTCTGACGGATACCGGTGTATATTATTCCGCAAAAGGAGAAGAATTTAAGAGATTTTCCATCCGCGATGGAATGGGAGTGGAGCGTCTTCTTGAACTTGCAGGTGTGGAAACCGGCATTATTACCGGGGAAAAATCGGAAAGTGTGCTCAAAAGAGCCGAAAAACTTAAAATTAAAGAGCTTTATCTGGGTGTTAAGAACAAGGAAGTGCTTTTACATAAAATTTTAAAGATAAAACGTTTAAAAAAAGAAAATGTAGCCTTTATCGGGGATGATGTGAATGATTATAGTCTGCTTAAAGCAGTCGGTTTTTCTGCCTCTCCTGCCGATGGTATTCAGGAAATCAGGGATATTGTAGATTATGTCTGCAAAAATAAAGGCGGAAACGGCGCATTCAGGGAAGTGGCAGAGTTGATAATTAAATTTAAATTAGAATAGTGGGTTGATAAGAAATCTAAATCTAATCATTAGCCTTTATATAAGATTATTCTATTATCTTTACAAAACTGACTTCACTAAATTTCTAAGTGAATTTACTTGCATTTCTTAACTTATTTGCTTTTGTTTGTCCTTCTGTCTTAATAATTTATGTCGTTTTAAATTCATATTTTTAACGGTTCACGCCTCTTATAAACGTGTCTTTAATTGCATATATATACATTGTAATTTAACAATTTCATAATATTTAGCAATTTATTTGTATCCTTATACATTTTTTAATTGACAAATAATATTTTTTATTTTATATTTACTTTCGATGAAATCGTATTATTTACATATAATTAAACAGAAAAACAGCCATGTTTTTCAATACCCTCAAAGCATCCGCCGCATGCCGCGTCCCCGTATGGGGTAAAATATTCTCTACCAGTAAATAGGTCCCATGTTTTTTTTGTATAAATATAAATATTAAAAGGAGTTTTTTATTATGATTTCTGTAGGCATTCTTGGCGGCAGCGGCTACGCAGGAAAGAAATTACTGCAATTCTGCAATTCTCATCCTTTTGTAAGCGAATATAAGGTATATGGACTTAAATCCGCAGGAACTTCGTTATCGGGGATTTTCCCTGAGCTAACTGACCAGATAACGGATTCTAAGGTTGAAAGTATTGAAAATATGTCAAATTCTCACGATTTATACTTTATTGCCCTGCCCAACGGCGAAGCGCTAAAATATGTTCCTGCAATCATTAAAAACGGCAAGAAAGTAATTGATCTCGGCGGGGATTACAGGCTTGATACTAAAGAAGAATACGAAAAATGGTACGGCATTACTCATACTTCATCCAATTTATTGAATCAAAAGCTGTATGGTTTAGCCGATTATTACGGAACTAAATATTCAAACATCAATTTAATTGCAAATGCGGGCTGCTACCCTACGGCAACTTTATTGGGGCTTCTGCCTTTTGCTGCCGGTTTTGGCGATGAAATAATTTCCGCAAGCACTATTGCTTATTCGGGAACAAGCGGCGCAGGTAAAAATCCAAAACAGGAACTTTTGATGGCAGAAATGGATGGAGATGTTTCCGCTTATAATGTAAATAAGCACAGGCATCAGCCGGAAATTTTACAGACGTTAAAAAAATTAGGGTTTAACTCCCCATTTTCTTTTACAACACATTTACTTCCTGCGTCTGTTGGAATTTATACTACTACATCCGTACATTTGAAAAATAATATTGATGAAAAGACTATTAAAAACTATTATAAATCATTTTATGAAAATTCTCCGTTTGTTAGACTGCGGGATGTGCCGCCTCACATGACTTGGGTTATTAATACTAACTATTGCGATATAAATATTTCCATTAAAGAAAAAGTTATGATTATTACTTCAACTATTGATAACTTAATTAAAGGCGCTTCCGGTCAGGCTGTTCAGAATATGAATAAGCTTTTCGGTTTGGAAGAGGGGCTTGGAATAAAATCTCAGGGAGCTAAAAATGTATCAGTTTATTAAGAACGGCTCCGTTACAAGCACAAAAGGCTTTAAAGCCGCCGGAATACATTGCGGCGTAAAAGAAAAAAGTAAAAAACTTGACCTTGCTCTCATCTATTCTGCAGAACCTTGCACTGTTGTGGGAACTTATACTCTTAATAAGGTTAAAGCTGCTCCCCTTCTTATTTCACGGGATACCGTTAAGAAAAGCAAATATGTTAAAGCTGTCGTTGTTAATTCGGGCAATGCAAACGCGTGCACCGGCGAAGAAGGCTATCTTGATGCGCTTGATATGCAAAAAAAATGCGCTGAGGGATTGAATATTAGACAACATGAAGTCTTAATTGCATCTACGGGTGTTATAGGACAAAAATTGCCTCTTAATAAGATTATAAGCGGTATTGATAAAATTATTCCGAGACTTTCCACAAAGGGCGGAATTGACGCTGCAAATGCTATAATGACTACTGATTTAAAAGTGAAATCTTATGCCCTTAAAGTTAAGCTTGCTTCCGGTAATGTTACAATCGGCGCTATATGCAAAGGCAGCGGGATGATTATGCCTAATATGGCAACCATGCTGGCATTCATTTCCACCGATGCAAAAATAAGTAAATCGGTTTTGTACGATATCCTTTTAGAATCGGTTAAAAAGAGCTTCAACAAAATATCGGTTGACGGTGATACAAGTACTAACGATATGGTTATTTTGCTGGCTAACGGGGCTTCAGATATTTTAATTGAAAAAAATTCCCGTGACTATAATTTGTTTAAAGACGCTCTTGACGTTATCTGCATTAAGATGGCTAAATCAATCGTTTCTGATGGCGAAGGCGCAACAAAGCTTATTACAATAAATGTAAAGCACGCTAAGTCAGAAAAAGAAGCCGATATTGTTGCTAAATCTATTTCAAATTCTCCTTTAGTTAAAACAGCGTTCTACGGCGGCGATGCAAATTGGGGCAGGATTTTAAGTGCTGCCGGGCAAAGCGGCGCCGATATTGACCCGGCAAAAGTTTCTATCAGCTTTGATAAACTTCCCGTTTTACTTCCCAATTACAAACTTGTAATTGATGAAGTAAAAGCTGCAAAGATACTTGCAAAGCCTGAAATTTCCGTCACTATCGATCTTGGAAACGGTTTAAAAGAAAGCACATGGTGGATGTGCGACCTTTCCGAAGATTATGTAAAAATTAATGCCAATTATAGAACTTAGGCAACGAGGAATGAACATGAAAATTTCACTTATAAAAATAAGCGGCAAAACAATAACTGAATTTCTTAATACCGATAAATGGATTAGAACGATCAAGAGTCTGAAAAAAGAATATGACGGAGTTGTTTTAGTTCATGGCGGCGGCAAATCAATTTCAGAATGGTCTGAAAAATTAGGACTTGAGAATAAATTTGTCAACGGTCAGAGAGTAACTACCATTGAGCAGATGGAAGTTGTTGCGGCTGTTCAGGCAGGCATGCTTAACAGTCAGTTGACTGCTAAATTAAATGCTTCCGGGCTTAATGCAATGGGTCTATCCGGTATTGACAGAGGCACTTTCAAAGCAGAATATATTAATAAAGACCTTGGCTTTGTAGGGAAACCGGAATTGGTCGGCTCGCCAAGCTGGATAAAGAGTCTGATAAAATCAAATGTTATCGCTGTCTTTTCAAGCATATGTATGGATAAGAATGGTAATTTGATGAATGTCAATGCCGATGTATTTGCCGGAGCACTGGCTTCGGCTGTAAATGCCGAAATAGTATTCTTTGTATCCGATGTTGACGGCGTTAAAATAAACGGTACGGTTAAAAATACATTAACCGGTGAAGAAATTATTTCCGGGATTGCTAACGGTGATATTACCAATGGCATGATTCCAAAGCTTCAAAGTTGTATGGAGCTTCTGAATAAAGGAATAAATAAAATCTGGATTGGTTCGCAAATAGAGAACCAATTCGATTTTGAAAACGGCAATACCGGGAAAGGTACTTTAATTATTAATAAGGTTGTAAAACAATATGAAATACTCAGGATTGCTTAATACATATACCCGCTACCCTGTCGAATTTGTCAGTGGAAATGGTCCTTNNATTCGAGTTTGTGAGTGGAAATGGTCCTTTCCTTTACGATGTAAACGGTAAAGAATATATCGATTTTTTATGCGGTATTGCTGTTACCGGTTTTGGACACAACCACCCGGCAATTAAATCGGAAGTGTTAAAGCAGATAAATAATTTCTGGCATGTATCAAATCTTTTTACTTCAACTCCGCAGGAAGAACTGGCCGGGAAACTTGCAGAACGTTCCGGCTTGAATTATGTATTCTTCAGTAATTCAGGCACCGAGGCGGTTGAAGCTGCAATTAAATTTGCACGGAA
This sequence comes from Ignavibacteriales bacterium, assembly GCA_003142915.1. Lineage (GTDB taxonomy): Bacteria > Bacteroidota > Ignavibacteria > Ignavibacteriales > Ignavibacteriaceae > FEN-1297. The sequence continues at coordinate 20,004 of PLNZ01000094.1, forward strand.
ATGGGGCAAAGGAAAGTTTGAAATAATTTCAACCTTAAACGGATTTCACGGAAGAACGCTCGGAAGTCTTTCTGCCACAGGGCAGCCGAAATTTTGGGAAGGATTCAAACCGTTAGTGCCCGGTTTTTCTCATGTGCAGTTCGGCAGTATTGTGGCGGTATACGAAAAAATAAATTCAAATACCGTCGCTGTAATTGTCGAAACAATACAGGGAGAGGGTGGAGTAAATGTTGCTCCCGAAGGCTATATTAAAGCTTTAAGGGAATTATGTACCGAGAAAGAAATCCTGCTGATAATAGATGAAGTTCAAACCGGCATAGGCAGAACCGGGAAATTCTTTTCATATCACTATGATAATATCATTCCGGATATTGTTGCGACCGCAAAAGGTATAGCAAACGGCTTGCCGCTTGGCGCTACAATATGCTCTAAAGAAGTTGCTGATGAAATTAAACCCGGCAACCACGGCTCCACATTCGGCGGGAACCCTGTTGCTATAGCAGCGGCAAATAAGGTTGTCGACCTGCTTAATGAGGATAAACTGAAGGAAATTGCTCAGCTTGGCGATACTCTGCAGGATGCACTGCATGGACTTAATTTACCTGAAATTAAAAACATTAGAGGAAAGGGACTGATAATCGGCGTTGAATTTATCGAAGGGATTTCTGCTAAAGTTGTTGCGCTTAAACTTCTTGATAAAGGATTTCTTGTCGCTACTTCCGGTGATTCGGTGTTAAGAATTCTTCCTCCTTTTGTTATTACTCAATCGGAGTTGATGAAATTTCTTTCAGCGTTAAGAACGGTTGTTCAGGAAATTTTCATTAAATAGCTTATTATTATTAATAAAAACCCGGTGGCTATATGTCCGCAAAACTGAAAAGATTAAATAGGATAAAAGAATTATTAAACTTTAAAAACATTTCATCCCATGAAAGTTTGGTTAATTTTCTTGCTGATGAAGGAATCCAGGTAACACAGGCTACATTAAGCCGTGACTTTGCAGAGCTGGGAGTAATTAGAACTTTTACGGAACGGGGCCCGCGCTACATACTGGATGCTCACGAATCAGGAAAGCAGATAGCTAAGCTTATCGGCTTTGAGATATTAAGTGTTGAGCATAATGAATCGTTGATTGTAATAAGAACATTAGCCGGCAGAGCACAAGGTATTGCGCATTTTATAGACCGCCTCAACAATCCTGAAATTCTTGGAACTGTGGGCGGGGACGATACGGTGTTATTACTTCCAAGTTCTGAGAAAAATATACCCAATTTAGTAATGTTAGTCAAAAAGATGATGACCGAGTTAGTCGGTGATAAAAATTAATATATTGTGAGGAGAAAATTATATGGCTAAAAGAAAAATCGTAGTTGCTTATTCCGGTGGTTTGGATACTTCCGTAATGGTAAAATGGTTGAAGGATAAATATGATGCGGATATTGTTACGGCTACCGGCTTTTTGGGACAGGTAAAAGAGATAGAGGGTGTAAAAGAAAAAGCTTTAAAAACAGGCGCGGTTAAAGCAATAGTACTTGATTTAAGAGAAGAATTTTTAACCAATTACGTATGGAAAGCATTAAAAGCAAGCGCATTGTATGAAGGCGCTTATCCTATGGCATGTGCAATTGGCAGGCCTTTGCTTGCTAAAATGCTTGTTGATGTGGCAATTGAGGAAGGCGTAGATTCGGTTGCTCACGGATGCACCGGCAAAGGAAATGACCAGGTTAGATTCGAAGTCGGAGTTCAATCACTTGCTCCCCGGTTAGATGTTATAGCGCCGTTAAGAACGTGGGAATTCAAAAGCCGTGAAGAAGAAATGGAATATGCCAGGAAACATAACATCCCTGTAAAAGCAACCAAAGAAAACCCCTATTCCATTGATGAAAATCTTTGGGGCATTGCTGTTGAATGCGGAGTTCTTGAAGATCCAACCGTTTCCCCGCCTGATGATGCTTACCAGATTACAGTTGACCCTAAAAACTCGCCTGATACTCCTGCTTTAATTACCATTGGTTTTGAGAAAGGCATTCCTATATGTTTAAATGAAATTGAGTTAAGCGCAGTGGAACTCGTATCTCAATTGAGAGATTTAGGCGCTGCTTATGGAGTCGGCAGGCTGGATTTAATTGAAAACAGAGTTGTAGGAATTAAATCAAGAGAAATTTACGAAGCTCCTGCCGCTGTAATTTTACATACAGCGCATTCCGAATTAGAAAGATTAATTCTTGATAAAGAAACTTTTAGATACAAACAGAATGTTTCAAATAAAATTGCTAATTTAATCTATGATGGTTTATGGTATTCACCATTGTTCAAGTCCCTATGTGCATTTGTAGATGCGACACAGGAAAATATTACCGGTGAAGTTAAGCTTGAACTTTATAAAGGAACCATCAAAACCTTATCCAGAAGCTCTGTTTACAGTTTGTATAATAAAAATCTTGCAACTTACACAGTTGAAGATACTTTTGACCATAAATCATCCGATGGTTTCATTAAAATATACGGACTTCCTTACAAGACAATCGCTCTGGTTAAAAACCCTGCAAAAGAGGAGGTTACTGTTTAATGTTATGGGGCGAAAGATTTAAAGAAAAGTTAAATTCAAAAGCGCTGAAATTTTCTTCTTCCTTAAAATTCGATATAAATCTTCTCAGTGAAGATATTGAAGGCAGTATAGCTCACGCGGAAATGCTGGCGGCTGTAAAAATTATTTCGAATGAGGAGAGAGAACAAATAGTTGAAGGGCTTAAGAAGATTGAAGATGGATGGAACTGCAACGCATGGTCTCCAGACCCTGAAATATATGAGGATATCCATTCCGCAATTGAATCAAGACTGTTTGAACTTATAGGCAATACTGCTGGTAAATTACATACAGGCAGAAGCCGCAACGATCAGGTCGCAACAGATTTAGTGTTATGGATTAAAAAAAACAGCAGCTTTGTTCATAAGTTACTTAGTGAATTTCAAAAAACACTTTTGGAAATATCTTCCGGCAATACTGAAACATTAATTCCCGGTTACACTCACTTTCAACGTGCACAGCCTGTTTCCTTAGCTTTTCATTTACTCGCATATATTGAAATGCTTGAACGGGATAAAGCCAGGTTTGAATTTGTAAAGCAATCCGTTAATCAATGCCCTCTTGGTTCGGGCGCATTAGCAGGATCAACGCTGCCTTTAGACAGAAATCTAACAAGTAAAAAACTGGACTTTACTGGACCTACGGGAAATGCCCTTGATTCTGTTTCCAACCGTGATTTTATCCTGGACTTTCTTAATGCCTGCTCTATAGGTATGATGCACTTAAGCCGTTTTTCGGAAGAATTGATAATCTGGNNTTTTTCGGAAGAATTGATAATTTGGACAACTTCGGAGTGGAATTTTATTAAACTTGCTGACAGCTATACTACAGGCTCATCTTTAATGCCGCAGAAAAAAAATCCGGATATGGCTGAACTTATTAGAGGAAAAACGGGACGTGTTTACGGGAATTATATTGCTTTTGCTTCCACTATGAAGTCGCTTCCGTTAAGCTATAACAGGGACTTGCAGGAAGACAAAGAACCGCTGTTTGATTCTTTTTCCACTTACTCGGACTCGCTCGAAATTATTAACGGTATGCTCCAAACCGCAGAGTTTAATAAAGATCGTTTTGTTGAAGAACTGAATGGAGATTTTTCACTTGCTACCGATCTTGCAGATTGGCTTGTACAGAAGCAAATACCTTTTAGGGAAGCGCACAAGATAGTCGGGAATCTCGTTCGGAAGTTTGAAAGCGAAAGGAAAAACTTTAAGTCCGCTACGCTAAATGATTTGAAAAGTGTCTCTCCGGCGTTTGATGAAACTGCTTTGGAATGTTTGAATATGGGGACAGCATTGAGAAGGAAAAAAACTTCAGGTTCCCCCAATCCTGCAGATGTTAAAGAAAGAATTGATTTCTGGAAAAAGAGGCTTATCTAATTAGGATTCGGCATCCTTTTCTTCCAGCGCGTAAGAATTATAAATTATATAATATTCCTGATCCCATTCATCTTCTTTAAAGAAGCGCCGGGTATTTCTTTTTTCAAAGTGTGGTATAATCTTATTGCTATGAATTTCAATTCCTTTTTTCAAATTAGATTCATTTGAAAAAGAGTTCCTCTTATTGGATGACGATTTATTTTCCATACGTACCTCAGAAAAAATTGATTATTAGTCACTATTTAGAATATTTGTATCAATCTTCACGTTAAAAATAGTTAGTTTTTAAACATTTATACGTGATCATGTATACAATTTATAATCGCAATAACAAGCATAAAGTTTAGTTTTATCCAATATTCCGGTTTATGGTTATCACATCACAAAGACTATATAACTATCGATGTACCGGATGAAAATAGAACTAACAGAAAAGTCCGATTGCCTTAAAAGATATATTAAATAGACGTGGAAATTTAAGTTTATATCATTATTTAAAGATTAAGGATATATTAATTAAATATTAAATAATTTATCTAACTTCAATTACTTTAACATTTTGCAAGATTTATCTAATAATGCTTGTCCCGGTGGAACAACAGTACGACCAAACATCTTTAGATAAAAATTCGCTCATTTCTGTCAGTTCTTTTCAATCAGATTTGTGTGTAAGTATTTTGCTTTTATATCCATAATTTATTAGATATAATTATTATAAAGTACGATATATATAGATCGTATATAATAGTTATTAAATATATTAGCAATATTATCTAACCTATACTAGAGTACTAATTCAATTTTTAAATCTTTCGCGGTCAAATCAAGCTAATTCCTTAATCATTTCTCTATCATGCAATTAATCAATATCTATCATTATGGTTTGAAATAATTTCTCAATAAGTTTATCTTTATGTTAACAATATTGAAAGTAGTTATTTAATAAACGTTTTTTAATGCAGTATGAATTTACCGATTTATTTAGATAATCAGGCAACTACACAGGTTGACCCTGAAGTTTTTGAAGCAATGAAACCCTATTTCTTAGGCAAGTTCGGTAATGCTTCAAGCAAGAGTCATTTATTTGGATGGGAGGCTGATAGCGCTGTAGAAAATGCAAGGGAAATAATTGCTAATTTTATTTATGCAGAACAGGATGAAATATATTTTACAAGCGGCGCTACAGAATCAATAAACTTGGCTCATTTCGGAATTGCCGAAGCCTATTTGTCAAAAGGTAACCATATTATTTCATCTACTGTTGAACACAGCGCCGGTAACGATTCACTTCATTTATTAGAGAAAAAAGGATTTGAAATAACTTTTCTTCCCGTAAACAATAAAGGGCTATTAGATCTTAATCAATTAAAAGACTCAATTAAAGATAAAACTATATTTGTTTCGATTATGACTGCTAATAATGAAATCGGAACTATAAATAATATCTCGGAAATCGGAAAGATTTGCAAAGAGCATAATGTACTCTTTCATACGGATGCAACACAAGCATTAGGTAAAATACCATTTGATGTCCGGAAATCAAATGTAGATATTGCATCTTTTACCGCCCATAAAATTTATGGCCCGAAAGGAATAGGTGGAATTTATATAAGGAATGATAATCCTAAAGTAAAAATTGTACAACAATTTTATGGGGGGCATCAGGAAAAAGATATTCGCCCCGGCACTCTGAATGTTCCGGGCATAGTTGGGTTCGGCAAAGCAGTTGAAATTGCTTCGCATGTAATGAACGAAGAAGCAAAAAGAATAAAATATCTTAGGGATAAGCTTTATAATGGATTTATTTCTTATCTTGATGATGTATTATTAAACGGCTCTTTTGAAGACCGGCTTCCGAATAATTTAAATTTATGTTTTAAATATGTAAGATCGGAATCTTTTTTAACAAGCTTAAGAGATATTGCTGTATCTACCGGTTCCGCATGCAGTTCGGCAGTACCTAAGCCGAGCCGTATTCTAAAAGCCATTGGNNCCGGTGAAGAAATTGAATATACAATTTCCCGTGTTGTAGAAACAGTAAATAATTTAAGAAGCATATCTCCTGCCAAGAGATTGGAGAAGGAAGAGTCAATAAAATAAAATGATAAAGGAAACTAATTTGAAATACACTGGACTAATAAAGAAGGATTACAAAATTTTTCTTCAATTTTTAAAAGCAAAATATCCTATGTTTCATAATTCTAATTTTTTCTTCAGGGAACTTCAATTCGGTGCTGTTAAATACTTGGGAAATAAAGGGATAAAAATATCTAATGGACAGGCGGAAGAACTTGCTAAAGCAGTCGGCTCATTTCTTGAACAAGAAGGTATCTTTGTAAGAGTTAATAATCATGGTTGGAGAATAAATTACAAGGAATTTGTGACGACAGTACCAGGTGATCCATTATAAAGAGTTTTGAGGCGTCAAAGTGATATGTGTCTTGACAATTATAAAAATATTTTTTCATATTTAAACAGTAAAAAGGATAGGACTAATGTCAAATACTCAAACAGAAGCTGAAATAAAGGTCACAGAAAAAGCAGCCGAAGAAGTAAAAAACATAATGAAGGAAAACAGTATTCCCGATGGTTATGGATTAAGAGTGGGGGTTAAAGGCGGAGGTTGCTCAGGTTTAACTTATACTCTTGGGTTTGATTTGGGAACTAAAGAAGGAGATACCGTAATTGAGCAGAACGGAGTTAAATTATTTGTAGACGGAAAGAGCCTCTTTTATTTATCAGGTACAGAATTGGATTTTACCAGCGGGTTAAGCGGCAGAGGGTTTGTTTTTAATAATCCTAATGCAGCTAAAACTTGCGGCTGCGGCGAATCATTCGGTGTTTGACAGTATATATAAATAAGTACAATTTGTAATTGTATTATGCCTGAACTTTTTATTTTCAAAAAAAGATTTTTTAATAACTTTTCGGAGAAAAAAACAAATGGGTAAATTTGAACTTCCTAAATTAACATACGCTTATGATGCCTTAGAACCTTACATTGATAAAACGACAATGGAAATTCATTATTTAAAACATCACAATGCTTATGTTACAAACCTGAATAATGCAGTCGCCGGACCGGAACTGGAGCATAAGACTCTTGATGAACTTATAAAAGACGCTTCTAAATTTCCGGTTGCTGTAAGAAATAACAGCGGCGGCGTTTTTAATCATAATTTCTTTTGGACAATATTGAAAAAAAACGGAGGCAGCGCTCCAACAGGTAAATTAGCTGATGCTATAAATGCTGCTTTCGGCTCTTTTGATGAATTTAAAGCTAAATTCAGCACTGCCGCTGCTACCCGGTTTGGCTCGGGATGGGCATGGCTGATTGTTCAAAACGGCAGGCTTGCTGTTACCTCTACACCGAACCAGGATAATCCGTTAATGGATCTTGCAGAGCAAAAAGGGACGCCTATTTTAACACTTGATGTATGGGAGCATGCTTATTATTTGAAATACCAAAATCGTCGCGCCGACTACATTGCCGCCTGGTTCAACGTCATCAATTGGGATTACGTTTCCCAGAGGTTCCAAAGCAAGGGAGCCTGATGCAGGTGATCCGTTTCCCTTTCGGAAACAGCGGCCGAACATTCGCCATTGCAACGCGGTCGGCGATGATCGCGTTTGCAACGGCAATTCTCGTCCACGCCGCCTGCGCTGACACCGCGACGAATGTGACCACCTGCGCTGTGAAGGGCGTTTTCGAGGAATCGCATTCCGCCGGACACACCCCCCTCATTCGACAGCGGCGAGTCGTGGGCGAGGTAAATTGGCCGTGGGCTCTATCAATCGGTCACTCGCGGAGATCCATCAATGCGGATGCAAATGGCGGAGCATGTGCGGACGCTCCAATCCGTGCGCAAGCATCAGTTCTTCATTGTTGAGCAACTCCCGTGTCGGTCCGTCCGCGACGACGGCGCCGTGGTCGAGGACCACGACGCGCGAACACATTTCCACCACCAGTTCCAAATCGTGCGTGGCCATGAGTTTGGCCGCCGGAATCTGCCGCAGCAGCG